>CAYQAQ010000442.1:0-2849 GCA_964415495.1 uncultured candidatus Brocadiaceae bacterium
GGCCATGTGGGTATGGTAGGTCGTCGGTCCCTTTTAGCTTTTTCCCTGGGTGGGGTGTTGGTAAATCTGGTGCCACGACATAATTCTTTTGGTCTAGGCTTAGGGTTAACTTTAGTGGTCGTACAAATGGTAGTAATTTTGTGGGTGGTGAGTTGGATTGAGAAGCGTGCCCAGCGGCTCAAATGGTCATGATCGCTGTCGTGCCAACCGGCCTGACACATAATCCGCCGAGCCCGGTTATGGCCTTGATGGTGGCGTTACTCGCCTGCTGTCCGGTGTTGGTTAATATTGTCGCCACCTACATCAGTGATGGCGCTTCATTCATGATTACTACTGGAAGTTCAGTGCTCGTCGTAATTGTAATGATTTCCGTGGTTGTATATCGAGGTATAACTCCGCGATTTGACGGAGCTCTGGGGGCATTCGCTCTCATTTCTATGATATTTTGGGGTCAGTTTTTTATTCTTGCCTTGAGTTTTCCGTCGCAAAACAGCGAAAGTCTAATGAAAATGTTGCCAGCCTACGCCGTCCTGTGGATCGTGGTTCCGTTGACCTGTATGCTGCTTGGCCGGCACGTTATCGACACTCGTGACGTTTTTTCGGCAGCGTTAATTCTCATGGCAATGTATGTTTTGCTGACTGCCTTGCGCTTTTCCCTGGGGTTGGGCAAGTATCACGCTGGCCGATGGAATCCTGGTGAATCCTTAGAGGCCATTCGTGCTGGCCGTTATACAGCGACTGCGGTTTTTGTTTTTATTGTCACTCTGACCATGCCAGATGCCGTACGGTGGCAGCGAATTGTGGCTGCGTTAAGCTTGGGTCCGGCGTGTTTTTTATTACTGAGTGCGAATGCTCGCGGACCATGGTTGGCTTTATGCTGTGGCTTCCTGCTTACCGCCCCCGGCATTTTCAAGATGATGATACAAAGGGTTACTCAAGATGTGCGCATCGGAGTGATGGCGGCGGTACTCGGATTGGCAGTCGTGGTTGGCATCGGATCTATGCTGGGCTCAGTGGAGTCCAATTTTGCTCGGCTATTCGATCCCAGTCAGGATGGCGGCAGCGCGGCAGGTCGCAGTTTGCTTTTGTACGACTATCTCGATTTGTTTAATGCCCAGCCGAGTGGATGGCTGACGGGTTTTGGCTATGGGCATGAATTGTTTTATCCACATAATTTATTCGTTGAGATTATCAGTGTCGGCGGCTTTCCGATGTTGTGTCTTTTTCTTATACTGCTGGGTTTAGTCTTTGTGCGAGGTCTGGGACCTGCCTGGAGAGGTGATGGATTGGCGGTCGTATTTTTCGGGTTATTGATCATTGGCTTGGCTGGCTCACAATTTTCAGGATCTTTGGCCAATGAATTAATGCCGTGGCTGACGGCCCCGTTGGTCTTGATGCGCGTTGAGGAACTTGCCTCGATGCAAGCGGAAGCAGAACAGACAGACGGGGAGACTTCATGAGTAAGCGATGTGCTGTGGTGTATCATTTTTATCCGCACTATCGACGTCCAGTAATGGAGGGATTGCTTGCGTCCACTGATCAAACGTGGGTGTTGTTTGGCGATACGAGCGGCGAACAGGTTGATGGGACCATTGCGGCGTGGATACCTGATGATCCAGATCGCTTTGTGCGGACAGGCTTGCGGCGCTTGCCCGGCGGTTTGTTGTGGCAGTCTGGTTTAATCGGGTTGGCGTTGTCGCCGAAATATTCCACGATTGTTTATTTGGCAGACCCACATTTTCCCGCGACGTGGATGTCGGCGATCCTGGCACGGCTATGTGGTAAAAAAGTTTTTTTCTGGACGCACGGCTGGATTCGCCGCGAGGGCTTTGTTAAACGGTGCCTGCGCTCGACTTTTCATCGGCTGGCGCATGGCTTGCTGTTATATGGGCGTCGCGCGCGCACGTTGGGTATCGAAGCAGGGTTTGCTCCTGAACGTTTACATGTGATCTACAACAGTCTGGACGTTGAAGCGCAGCAGCGGGCTTTGGGTGCCATCGACGATGCACAGCGGCGGCTGATTCGCGCAGACCTTTTCGCCGGTGATACGCAGACAGCGGTTGTGGTGTGCACCACCCGCTTAACGCAGGTGCGTCGTTTGGATCGTCTGCTAGATGCAGTGGCTGAGCTAGCGCAGCGAGGACGGCGGGTGCATGTCGTGTTGGTTGGCGATGGGCCGGAACGGACGGCACTCGAACAACAGGCTGCGCGGTTGAGGCTTACCGTTCATTTCGCGGGAGCCTGTTATGATGAAGCTCAGTTGGCCCGCTATATTTCATGCGCCAATTGTACGGTTGCCCCAGGTAAGGTGGGGTTGACCGCCATGCACAGTATGGTCTTTGGCGTCCCTGTACTGACTCATACGGACGCGGATGACCAAATGCCAGAATGGGAAGCCATCGTGCCGGGACTGACGGGGGATCTCTTTGCTCCGGGTGACGTTTCCGCAATAGCAGCAGTAATCGAAAGGTGGACGGAAGCCCCCTTCCCGGGTGAATCAATTCGTCAAGCTTGTTTGGCAGCCATTTCGAACTTCTATAACCCATGTAATCAGGTGCGTTTGATTGAGGCAGCGGTAGCTGGACACCAAGCTGTGGTGGTTAGGGGCGAGAGACTGCAACCGGAAGAGGTGGCTCAGTAGCAGCACTGTGAAGTGTGTGACCAGTCTCAGGTGTCGATGAAAATTCTGTCAACGTAAGGATGCATTGTAATAACTTAGAATAAAAAGAATTGCCTAGTTCATGTGCCAACGTCGCCAGCACTTCGACATCCAGGAGTGGGTAGAGTTGGGAAGATTGATCGTACACTCCTGGGATCGCCGACATAATTATCCCCGTCTCGGTATGACC
>CAYQAQ010000443.1:0-2845 GCA_964415495.1 uncultured candidatus Brocadiaceae bacterium
CACCCTGATAGACCGGCAGCCGTTCTTCGACCGCTTCGAGACGATCGAAGAAATCATCGGTGCGCGACCATTTCACTTTCGGCACATTGGCCAGTCCGGCCCCCTGGCGCAGCGACCCCAGGCGCCGCGCGCGTTCACACATCGCCTCGGTCACCCCGCCGCCGCCATCGCCCAGACCAGTGCCGAGCAGCAGTTCGGGATGCACGCCCGCTTGACGATGTTCATGGAGCGGGGTGACGATGCCGGTCTGCAGGCTGACATCGCCATTATAGCCGGCCGAACACAGATGCGTCAACACCGCACTACCGTCATTGCCCTTCCACACGAAACTGGTGTACGGGAACTTAGTGATCGCCGACCACGTCATCTTGGTGGTATAGAAACGAGCGATGCCGCCCAAGCGCAGAATCTGCGGCAGACAGGCGGCATAGCCGAAGACATCGGGAATCCAGCACATCCGCGAGGGTTTTCCGGTGAGGTCCGCCAGCTTGCGTTGGCCGATGATCAACGAGCGCGCCAGCGCTTCGCCGGACGGCAATTGATTGTCGGGTTCGACTTCGAAGCCGCCCATCGCTTCCCATTGCTTGCTCTTGATGCGCGCTGCGATCTGCGTCATGAGCTTGGGCTCGAGGCGCTCGATGGCGCGGTAGAGCGCCGGCTGACTGGCGACGAAGATGAATTCGGGATAGCGCTCCATCAGGCGCAGTTGGGTGGCGAAGGTGTGAATACCTTTGCGCTCGGTGGCTTTCTCCGGCCACAGCCAGACCAGGTCGATATGCGCGTGGCCACACAAGGCCGCCACTGGCTGCCACGATTCCGCTGGAACCTCGGCGACGACGCCGGCCAAAGCCTTCCGCAGTTTCGGCAAGGCCGCGTGATCACCACCGGCGCGATCAAAAATATCGAGGGCATCATCGAGATCGGCAAGGACCCGACGCAGCAAAGGACTGGCCTGTTCGACGGGCGGATGATAGCCGAATCCCCAACCTGGACCGACCGTGACTTGATCGCGCTTGAACAGCCAAAAGACATACTGCGTCAAGCAATCGAGATCCCAAAACGCCTGCCACGCGTGCTCATCGCGCAGCTCGATGGCGCACCCATCGAAGCGGGCACCATGGTCGCCGATCGGCGTATGTTCCGGTGCCCAGATGCCGGTAGCCCAGATGCCGGTGTCGATCCACAAGGTGCAGGCGCGATCGGGCAGGAGATGCGTCGCGTGCGCGCAGTCGAAGCCGGCCCAGGGCACGCCATCGAGATACGCGGTGTGCTCGCCTTGGCAGGCGAAGCGCAGATGCCGCTGGCCTTTCTCACCCACCTTGGCCGCCGGCACGTCGATGCGGAACCAACGGTGCTGCCAGCCGTCCTTGCGACCGAAGAACGTGTTCGGCTTGATCACCGCCACGGTTTGCCGCTGTGCTGCCGTCAGGCTGACCCGTTCGTCGCTCACCGGTCCGGCCTTGGCAATCAGCTCGTGACGCCCACGAATGATCAGCTGCTCAATGCGCTGCTTCGCTTTCTGGATGCGGGCGGGAATGAGCTGCGGAAGCGGATTGGTCGCGGCGGGCATGGGGGCTCCTGAACGGGCGAGCAGCCTGCGACCGTTTCCCCAACGCTCAAGACCCGAGCTGCACGATAAGCTGCCCTGCGCGCCATTGTGCGAAATGCACCCAAGTCCAACGCGTGATGTTGCCGCTGGGCAGGCTTTTCGCCAAGGCACCCAGGCGGCCTGTGCTGCCGCAAGGTCGCCCGTGAGTTCCGCGCGCAAGGCTTGCGGTGGCGCTCGGCTACCTGCGCCAGGAAGGGGCCGGCTACGTGGTCACGGCGCGCTTGGCCGCCCTGGGGCGTGGCACGTGGCGCGATGACGCCACCGATGCCATCTTGCGCGTGCGCAACCGCCTGGCCGAGGCCACCGCGCGCCGCTCTCCTGCACCACGGTGGGCAAGGCGTCCCTCGCGGCTCAGGGCGAAGCCGCCATCGATACCTATGTGCGCACGCACCCCTGCCCGCAATTAACGACCACCACGCTGATCACCGCCGACGCCTTGCGCCGTGAAGCCGAAGCCATCCGTCGCCAGGGCTGGGCCTGCGACGACGAAGAATGCGAGCGCGGCGTAGGTTGTTTCGCGGTTCCCGCCGGCGCGCCGCCGCCACCGCCGTCAGTTCCGCTCGGGAGCGTCCACTGCTTGTTGTTTGAGGTCTTCCAAGCGCACCACGCCCAGGGCTTCGATACCGGTGGCGGCTAAGTACACCTGCGGCGCTTTTCCGGCGCGAAACGCTTCCAGCCAGCGGCCAGCGCAGATGCACCAGCGATCGCCCGGTTTGACCCCCGGAAACCCGAACTCGGGGTGCGGAGTCGCCAAGTCATTGCCGCTCGCAGTGCTGAAGGCGAGGAACTCCGCCGTCGCCCGCACGCAGACCGCATGCACACCCGGATCACTGTCGCCGCAATGGCAGGTGCCATCGCGGAAATAACCGGTGAGCGGATCCATACTGCACGGCACCAAAGGACCGCCGAGGACATTGCGAGGAGTAGCCATGGATGCGGAGTCTCACGACGAGCGCGGACGGGCAAGGTCGAGCCTGGGATTTACAGACACCCTGGCTCGCTCGCACAGACGGGAGACGGGAGTCCTGGCGGTCGATGTGCGGGCCATGCGTAAGAAATTCCGGTCGAGTCGGATCAGACAGAGACGCACGCTGGTGCGTCTCTGTCTCCCGTCTTCGCGATCGTCTCCGCTGGCGGCCGCCATCACTCCGCGCGGGCGGCGCGCTTGCGGTCGGTTTCCTTGAGCTGCGCTTTGCGCAGGCGGATCGACTTCGGCGTCACTTCGACCAGTTCGTC
>CAYQAQ010000444.1:0-2828 GCA_964415495.1 uncultured candidatus Brocadiaceae bacterium
ATCGCACCGGCAGCGGCATTGAAACCATCAGCCATCTGCAGGAAAATGGCCGCATCGTGGTGATGTTCTGCGCCTTCACCGGCGCACCGCGCATTGTCCGTCTGCATGGCCGCGGACGCGTGATCTATCCGGAGCACGCGGACTTCACTGGCATGCGCGCGCATCTTGGCGACGTGCCTGGTCTGCGCGCGATCATTCAGGTCGCGGTCACGCGGGTGTCCAGTTCTTGCGGCATGGGTGTGCCGACCTATCTCTTCGCCGGTCGCCGCGATGCGCTCGACACCTGGGCTACGGCCAAGACTCCCGAGGAATTCGTGGCCTATCGCACGCGTAAGAATGCGCGCAGCATCGACGGCTTGCCCGGCTACGGTCAGGCCTGAGCAGGAGCCCGACCCGTCGCCAGATCCGCCGCGTGCCAGCGCGGAATGCGCCGGTCCATGACGAAAGGACCGAAGGGCACGATGGCAGCGATGAACAACGCCACGCCGCGCCCGATGGGCCAGCGATGGCGGGTCATGACCAACAGCAGCACGGCGACATACAGCACGAACAGTCCGCCGTGAATGCCGCCGACGATGGTCACTGCCAAAGGCATGTCGGCTGCGTATTTGAGTGGCATGGCAATGCCGAACAGCGCCAAGGTCGACGTGCCTTCGATCAGCCCGGTCACGCGCAGCCAATGCAGGGCTGGTGGCAGCGACGACGGTGACAAGGGCGCGGCCGAGGCGAGTTCAACTGCGGCGGGATTGGCGACGGAAGCAGGGGCGGGAGCTGCGGTTTCAGGCATGGCGGAGGACCCTAGACCGCTCTGCGGCCGAGGAAACCGAATCCCGCACCGGCCCGCAACGCAAGGCGGACACCGTTGACCACCCTCTTCTCCCAGATGCCGATCGGGCCTGCCACGATTCCTCGTGATGAACCGTCACCTGCGTTGGCCATTTCCAGCATTGCGAAGGAAGGCTCAACCGCGAAAGTAACTCCAACATTGATCCACACATGACTGCCGTCCTTACCCCCACCAAGCGCGCCCCCGCCGAGCCGGAGACCGATCCGGGTGAAACGGGAGGCATGCGCAGTGGCCCCGCCCTCATCAAAGCGACGCTGCCCTTCGAAGTCGAGCATCGCTGGACGACGTGGCGCCTGTTCACTACCGCCACCTTGATCTATGCCTTGTGCCTCGCCGCCGTGGTCGTTGCAGATTGGTGGCCCGCCAAGGTCTTGGCCGGCGGCATCGCCGGGCTGGTCCTGGTGCGCCTGTTCATCTTCTACCACGACGCCCTGCATGGGGCGATCTTCCGCAAGTCGACCATTGGTCAGGCCTTGATGTCCCTGGTCGGCATGCACGTGCTGGCCGTGCGCTCGGTGTGGAAAGAGACCCACGACTATCATCACCAACACAACGCTCAGCTCGCCACGGCGTCGATTGGTTCCTATCCGGTGCTGACGGTCGAGCAGTACCGGCGCGCCACGCCGAACGAGCGCCGCGCCTATCGGCTCACGCGTCATCCACTGACCATGGGTGCCGGCATGCTGACGGTGTTCGCACTCGGCATGGTGATTTCGGCCTTCAAGCGCAACCCGCGTCGTCACTGGGCTGGCCCGGTGGCGCTCGGTTTTCAGATCGCCGCCTTCGTCCTGCTGGGCATCTTCATCAGTTGGCTGAATGCGCTGTGCCTGGTCGCGATCCCGGCTGCGGTCGCCATGGCCATGGGGTCGTATCTCTTCTACGCCCAGCACAACTTCCCGAGCGTCAAGCTGCATCGTCGCCGCGACTGGAATTTCACCCAGGCAGCGCTGACTTCATCGAGCCTGTTCGACATGAGTCCCCTGATGCGCTGGTTCACCGGCGACATCGGCTTCCATCACGTCCACCACCTCAATCACCGCATTCCGTTCTATCGCCTCGAAGAGACCATGCGCGCCCTGCCGGAATTGCAGGCACCCGGGCGTACGTCGTGGCGTTTGCGCGATATCCGCGCCTGTTTAGCGCAAGCCGTGTGGGACCCCGAAGTCGGTCACATGCGCACCTGGGCCGAAGCCCGGGAATTGCTCAAGTCTCCTCCGCCTGACGCTGGTTCTCCGGCGGCGGCACCGGCGGCGTAAGCCCCTTCATCCGCACGAAGGTGCCGGTCGCCGTGGTTGGCGGTAGCGGCCCGATGCCATGGTGCATCTTGATCGGTTCGCCATGCGCGTGCCGCCACAGTGACAGCAGATAGCCGACATCGTAGCCGGCCGAATGCTTGCCCGAGCGCACATCGCGTAAGCCCTCTTTGAGCGCATCCAAACGCAAGATCGCTTCCCACACGGCGCCCTCGGGCTTGCGCAGCACGCTCAGCAGTAATTCATCGCTGTGTTCGATGGTGAATGGCAACGGGCGGTCGACCGCACTGAACAAGCGCTCGATCCAGGCACCGTCAAAAGTCGGCGCATCCGTGTACACCACCCGGCCGCCGAGATCCGCCGCCAAGCGCCCGACGACATACGACGGCGACCAGCCATTGCGCAGCAGGCGGTCGCGCTCAATCCCGTGCACGTGCTCGGCCTGGGCATCCCAGTGGGTCCAACTCGGCACGTCTTCGGGCGAAATCAGGCAACGCGTGATTTCGCCATCGGGCAGATTCCAGGCCACCTCGATCGGATAGGAGTCCGGCCCGAAGCCCGAGGCTTCGACATCGAGAAAGCAGGGAAAGGTGCGCGCATCTGCCACGCGCGTCAGACTGGACACCGGGACGCGTGGAGCAATCCGCGACCATGGCTGCATGGCACAGCAGCCGTCGGAATGGGCTCTTTCCGGGGCTATCGGCGGGTCCGACGAGTGACGGATCGGC
>CAYQAQ010000445.1:0-2823 GCA_964415495.1 uncultured candidatus Brocadiaceae bacterium
TGTCGGAAGTGTATGATGGACCGATGGGGCGCGCTGCGCGGCGGCGCGCGACGCAGACGGGAGACGGGAGACAGAAGACCAATGCCATTGCGCTTAAGGAATCAGGTATGTGAGCCATGAATCGGGGCGTCTGCCAGGTGGTGCGTGGGGATGGGAGCGCTGGGAACGCCGGTCTCCAGACCGGCCGCGGGGATGCGATGTCGGTTCCGTTCGAGGTTGTCGCTGGGTGAAGCGCGTCGCACGGCCACGCAGTGGAGTGGAGATCCCGGGGCTTTTCGCTGGCATCGGTGCTCGTCGGTCGTCGGTCGTCCAATGCCTGTGCGCTCAGGAATCTGGCATTGAATCCCCCGATCAGAGGGGCTTTCGTCGGACCCCGTCGGTCGTCGGTCGTCTCATCGCTCCGCATCACTGTGCGGGTGCGTGGTGTGAAGTGACTCATTCCCCAAAGGGGGGGTGAAAACCAGCCTAATGGAACCGCCAAAACGGGATTTCGAAGCGATTCGACGACAGACGAGCGCCGGCATAAGCGAGAAAACAGCCCTATTCGTGGAGAATGCCGACGTCCTTAGCGCAATCGCCTTGAACGGGAGACGGGAGACGGAAATCGCCAGCACATACCGTGACGGCAGTCCGGTCATGAAGCACTTCCGCCGTTAAAGGAAAACGGCCCCCACGGCCTCTGCCAGGGCTCCCGGCTCCCGTCTTCGCTCCGGCTCCCGTCTTGTTCCTTGATTCCCTTGCCTCGCCCGCCCCCGTCCGACCCTACGACGCATGATCCGCCTGGCCGCTCCTGCGAAGCTCAATCTCTACCTCGAATGCCTCGGGCGGCGGCCGGATGGCTATCATGAGCTGGAGACCATTTTCCAGGCCATCGAAATGCACGACACCGTCGCCGTCAGCCTCGAGCCCGGCCACGGCATCACGCTGACCTGCACCGATGCGCGCCTGCCGACCGGGGCCGATAATCTGGCCTGGCGGGCCGCCGAGGTGGTGGCGCAACGGCGGCCACTGGCCCTGCGCGTGCACATCGTCCTCGACAAGCGCATCCCGACCGGCGCCGGTCTGGGCGGTGGGTCGAGCAATGCCGCCGCCGTGCTGCGCGCCCTGCAGCGCCTACTGCCCGATCCGCTGACTCCGGTGGAACTCGCCGAGGCCTCCCTGCAATTGGGCTCGGATGTACCGTTTTTTCTCACCGGCGGCACCGCGCATGCCCTCGGTCGTGGTGAGCAGCTGACGCCGATGGCCGATTTGCCGCGCTTGGCGATCACCGTCATCAAACCGGCGCGTGAATGCTCGACCCCCGCGGTGTATCGCGCCATGACCGACGCCGAACGCGGTCCGCGCCAGCCGCGCGGAGCTGCCTTTTGGGTCCAACAGGTGATTCATGATCCGACGCCACCGCTGGAAAATCGCCTCGCGCCGGCGGCCACGCGGGTCGAACCGCAGGTCGGCGACGTCCTCACCTGGCTGCGTTTGGCCGGTGTCCCGCACCAGGTGTCGGGCTCGGGCAGTGCCTGCTTCGCCTTCGGCCATCTCGAGGTCCCGCCGATGTGGCGCAGCTGGCATACCTGGACGCGGCCGCGGGCGCGCTTGGACGCGCTGGATCTGCCGCTGGGTTGACCTGAGCAGGGCTGAGCAGGCCCGGCGTCAGCTGGCCTTTGCCGGCGCCGCGCCATACTCGCCCACGTGCGGTGGCTGCTCCTGATCCTGAGTGTGGTGCCGGTGGCGGTCGCCCTTGATGAAGCGACGATCAGCGATCCGCGCGGCGTCACCTTCCGCGATCGGCGCTCGGAACACCATTGGCAGGCGCTCTTTGAGCCCCACCCCACGCATGCGCTGCGTCATCTCGTGGCGCTCAGCATGCGCGAACAGCATCGCTACAGCTCTCTGCTCGCTGCTCGGCTCCTCTATCGCGGTGCACCGTGGACGCGACGCGGCGATGAAAGCGGCGTCACCGCCAGCGAATGGCGGCGCCGCTGCCAACCGCTGTTGGTCGCCGCGCTGCGCGAACTGCGCCTGCTCGACGGTCCGGAATTGCAACGCGTCAGCATCGCGCTGCTGGGCCTCGACGACGATCCTGAACTGAGCATTGCCGCACTCGTCGACCTACTGACGCGCGATGCCGCCGTGGCCAAGGCCGGAGCCCTGCGGGTGGCGATTCCCGACCACCCCGAAGCCTTGCCAGCCGCGCGCATCGATGAAGCGCGCCGCCTCGCCCGCGGACTTTTGCTCGAACATTGGGGCATTGCCGATGTCGAGATCCGCCCCGCCTTGGTCGCCGGACTCGAACGTGGCAGTCCACGCGAACGCAACGCCGTGCTGGCGCTGATCGCGCGCGGCGACGCCGATGATCTCGTCGCACCGACGCTGCGTCGCATCATCGCCGCCTGTCAGACGGCAATGCCAACGACCGCCGATCTCGATGGCTTGGCTCTGGCTTGCGATCGTCTGCTGCACGTCCGTGACGACGCCCTACGCGCGGATCTCATCGCGCTCGCCATTTCCGGTCGTCGCGAAACCTTGAGCGCCGCCTGCGGCCTCCTTGCACGCGGCCTGGACGATGACGTCACCTTACCCACCGCTGACCTGATCGCCGCCGCCCTGGCCGACCCCGATGTCCACCGCCGCCATGCCCGCTTCAGCTTGCTCGTCCGCCATGCGCCGCGCGCCCTGGCGGATCATCAGGAGACGCCAGATGCGTGGCGACACCTAGCGGAGCATCGGACGCAACTGTCGCGGTGGGCTTCGCCGTGATCGAGTGGAGACGGGAGACCAATGCCATTGCGCTAAGGAATCAGGATTTTTCCGCAGTTCCGGTTTCTT
>CAYQAQ010000446.1:0-1689 GCA_964415495.1 uncultured candidatus Brocadiaceae bacterium
CGACCAAACCGCGTCCTGTTGCCGGGGCGGCAAGATGTTCAATGCCCTTGGCCGCATCGGTGCCGTTCTGCGGCTGATGCGCATCTAGGAGATGACAGATGCGCTCGAACTGGCCTTGGCGAGCGCTCTTGACCTCGGCCACGGTGTCTTCGGAGAAAATAACCAAGCTGGCGCGGTCGTTCTGATCCAAAACCAAGCGCGCCATGGTCGCAGCCAACACGGTGGCATAGCGCCATTTGCTGATCGGGGCTCGCTCACCGCGATACGACATGCTGCCCGAGCCATCGATGATCAGGTGGCAGGCGAAATCGGTTTCCGCTTCATAGCGCTTGAGCACCAAGCGATCCGACCGACCCAACACTTTCCAGTCGAGGTGGCGGACATCATCACCGGGCACATACGGACGATGGTCGGCGAAATCGACGCTGTGGCCTTTATGCGGACTGCGATGGGTGCCAATATGCAACCCTTCGACAATGCGCCGCGCGGCGACCTCTAAGTGGTGCAGGCGGGCCAGGGTTTCCGGCGTAACCAGTTCAGCGGGCATTCCGGAAGCTACGAGAAGTCCGGTGGTCCGGAAGTCCGGAAGTCCGGAAGTCCGGAAGTCGAGTGGCATCAGCAGTGCTTCCAGATAGGGTTGACATGGCCCATGCCAACACTGAATCGATGCCAGCCTACCCTCTCGCCCACGAGACTCCCGGACTTCCGGACTCCTGGTCTTCCGGACTGACCTCATGCCTTCGCATACCTATCCTGCCCATGACGTCGAGCGCAACGCGTTGGCGGAACGCCTGGAAGCCCTGGCCCGTCTCAGCGGCACCATCGCGCATGATCTCAACAATCAATTGACCACCGTGCTCGGGTATGCCGAGGTCCTGTCCACGACGATCACCAGCGATCCGTCGCTGACCCACATCCGGACGGCGGGCGATCAGGCAGCCACCTACACTCGCGCCTTGATGGATGCCAGCCGACGCAAGCGCCCCCTGCTGCGCGATCTGGACCTCGCGACCGTTTTGCAGGATGCCGGACCGACCCTGGTTGGCTTGGCGACCGCGTCGTGCCGCTGTGAGGTTGGCCATTGCCCTGACCGCTTCACGTTTTCCTGTGACCGTGCCCAACTGGAGCACGTCATGCACTTGGTGATTCACAATGGAGTCGAAGCCGGAGCCACGCACATCGATGTCGTCGGTGGCGGTAATGCGAGTGGCGATGCGGTCGTGATCGCCATCACCGACAATGGACGCGGCATTGCCAGTGAAGACCTACCGCATTGTTTCGAGCCCCTCTTCTCGACCAAAAGTGAGAAAGGCCGCGGCTTCGGTTTAACGGATGCGACCTTGACCGTGCATCGCCTGGGTGGATCGCTCACCATCACTAGCGAGATCAACGTCGGCACGACGGTGATGATCAGCTTCCCGCGCGTGCACTGAGCGGAACCAGCGCGAGCAGTTCTTCGATTTCGGCTTCGGTCTCTGGGCGAATCGTCAGCCGCTGCGGATCGGCCTGGAACCACGCCAAGGTACGACGAATACCAGTGGCAAACGGCACGCCTTGACGCCAACCCGACACCGCCTGTTTGATCTTGGTGTTATCAAATATTGCCGAATGGCTCTTATCGCCCAGCAGACTGCCGAGCTTGTGGGGATGCTTGGCGATGATTGCGGCACTGGTGATCGGCACCAGGTT
>CAYQAQ010000446.1:1699-2817 GCA_964415495.1 uncultured candidatus Brocadiaceae bacterium
GCGAGGTCGCGCAGCGCGAAGGAGCCGACACCGAGCGCAGCCGCGATCTCGTGATGAATGCCGGCCCAGGTCAGCCACTCATCGCCGGTGATATGGTAGGCTTGACCGAAGGCCTGGGGATTGCCGTACAGTCCCAGCAGCGCACGGGCGACATCATCGCTATGCGTCACCGTCCAGATCGACGTGCCATCGCCCGGCACGATCATCGGCTTGCCCGCCAGCATGCGTGCACAGCCGGTCCAATCGCCGCCGCCACCGAAGGCGAGGGGAAGAATGGTGTCGTAGGTATGCGACGGCCGCACGATAGTCACGTTCAGGCCCGCGGCCTCCTGCGCCAGCCACAGGCGTTGTTCACAGGCGACCTTGCGTTGCGAATACTCCCACAAGGGATTGCCGAGCGGACTGTCCTCGCGTACCGGCAAGGGTAATGGCTTGGTGTAGCACGACGCCGATGAAATAAAGATGTACTGCCCGCAGCGCCCGGTGAACCAGCGCAGATCGCGTTCAACCTGCGCGATCGTGAAGGCGATGAAATCAACCACGACATCGAAGGTGCGGTCCGCAAGCGCAGCAGTGGTGGCGGACTCGTCAGCAATATCGGCGATCAGCCATTCGGCTCCCGGCAGATCGGTCGCGCGACGGCCGCGCGTCAGCACGGTCAAGGCATGTCCAGCCGCGAGCGCGGCCCGGCTGCACGCCGTGCTAATGTTGCCCGTGCCACCGATAAACAGAATCCGCATGTGCGGCATGGTGCGAGCCCTGCCGCGATGGGCCAGGAGAAGTCACATCGCTGGCCATTGGATAATGAGTTGGCTGGCATTGATTCTCTGCTGTTGCGCTTCGAGTTGGGCGGTTCGCTGACCGCGCTAAGCCTGCGCGTGCGCTACCTCGCCGATCTGCCGGAACTGGCTCTGCTTGGCGACACCCGAACGGCACCGTCGCCCGCCGCGCCGCCGGCTCCGCCCGCATGGCAGGCGGAGCGGACCGCACAGTTGGCCCAAGCGGTCACCGTGGCCTTCACCGACATCGCTCTCGATGAGGTCGCCGCCGCGCTCAGTGCGATCACCGGCACCCCCTTCACCATCGACGCCAGCGCCGAGCCCCTGCCGACTCTGCCG
>CAYQAQ010000447.1:0-2816 GCA_964415495.1 uncultured candidatus Brocadiaceae bacterium
ATAGAGCCGCCAGCCATCAACCAATGGGCGATAAAGCTGGACAAAGTTAGCCCATCCTTGAATGAACCGACGTCGGATGACGGCTTTGGGAACATTATGGCCTCCTTGCTGGACCCGTTCGACGGCAAGGTCAGCACTGGATAACCAATCGCCTGCCAGGAGCGAATCAGGCCAAGGTAGCTCCGTCCAGCAAGAGTAGTCTCGAGCGCGAAATCGACGCGGTTCGCAGCCGCAGCGTTGATGGCGGTGACCAACGGGTTGCCTCAGTCCTTGAAGAGCGATGTACAGCGTGCTCCGCATCGCCCCTGGCCTGGGCGCAGCGCGGCCTAGGATGCACGGCTATGGTCGAAACCGCATCCCTCTCCGCCAAGGCCCTGGCCCGTTTGCGGGACCTGCGCCATGTGGGCGAATTGACCGAGGCGGATGCCACCGCGCGGGAGCTGACCCTGGTCGAGACCGTGCACGGGGCGCAGCAGGCGGCGGATCATATTCGTTTGATGTTGCTAATGGATGCGGCCGGCACCGTGGTTGAAGCGCGCTATCGCACCTTGGCGACCGGCGCGCAGTTGGCGCTCTATGATCTGTTGGTCGAACGCTTGGAGGGCGCGCCGCTGACGGCCGCGTCCGAGTGGACGCCGAACCGGCTGGAAGCCGAACTCCGCGATGATCCGGCGCGTTCAGTCTTGGAGTTGGGCGAGGGGGGCGATCATCCTTTTTACGTGATTCGCAAGGCGCTGGAACGTCTGCATGGCACGGCCCCCGTGGTCGAGACCGCGAAGCCGACTAGCGGGGCTGCGGCGTTACCGTGGGTCGATGTCGGTTTGTTTGAAAAAGTCCGGCGTATCGAAGCGGTGCTCGATGAGCACGTCCGGCCGGCTTTGGCCTCGGACGGTGGCGGCATGGATTTGGTTGACCTCAATGGCGATCAGCTGTTTGTGCAGTATCACGGCGCGTGCGGGTCGTGTTCGTCCTCAGTCGGTGGCACCCTGCAATTCGTACAGGATTCGCTTAATAATCACCTCAACACCCAGCTCACCGTGCAGGTGACGGGCTATGATGAGGACGAATCCGGGCCTTCGATTCTGTAATCCGGGCGATTTCGGCCCTTCCCTTGCCCAGCGAGCCGCCTAACCTGCACCTATCATGACGGCCACCACGATCATTCTCGGCGCGCGAATTATTCGCATCGGCAGCATCTGACCGATTCCGCGCGCCTGTGAAGTCCCTGAGCGGGCCACCAGCGCGAGCGGTGGCCCGCACTCATTTCAGGACTCCCCCATGCGTACTTTAGAGATCTACGACACTACCCTGCGCGACGGCGCTCAAGGCGAAGGCGTCAACCTGAGCCTGGCCGACAAGCTGGCGCTGACCCAGGCCCTGGACCAGCTCGGCGTTGCCTTCATCGAAGGCGGCTGGCCGGGTTCGAACCCCAAGGACGAGGCCTACTTCGCCGAGGTCGTCCATCTCAAGCGCACGCACGCCAAGATCACCGCCTTCGGCTCGACCCGGCATGCCAAGAACGATCCTGCCCAGGATCCCAATCTGCAGAAGTTGGTCGCTGCCAAGGCCGACGTCATCACCATCTTCGGCAAGACCTGGGATCTGCATGTGCGCGACGCCCTGCGCGTGCCGCTTGAGACCAATCTGGAGATGATCGCCACGTCGGTGGCCTATCTGCGCGAAGCCAGCGGTCGTCCGGTGTTCTACGACGCTGAGCACTTCTTCGACGGCTGGCGCGCCAATCCCGACTACGCCATCGCCACGTTGAAAGCGGCGCACGACGCTGGCGCCGAGCGGCTGATCCTGTGCGACACCAACGGTGGCTCGCTGCCGGAACACATCACCGCTGCCATGGCAGCAGTCAGCGCGGCGCTGCCCGCGGCGAAGCTCGGCATCCACGTGCACAATGATTCCGGTTGCGCGGTGGCCAATACGCTGGCGGCGGTGGCCGCCGGCGCGGTGCAGGTGCAGGGCACCATCAACGGCGTCGGCGAACGTTGCGGCAATGTTGATCTGTGCGTGGTGATCGCCAATTGCGAACTCAAGCTCGGTCATCGCTGCCTGCCCGAGGGCTGCTTGTCGCATCTGACCGAGGTCAGCCGCTTGGTGTGGGAACGCGCCAATCTCGCGGGTCCTTCCAATCAGCCCTACGTCGGCAAGTCGGCGTTTGCGCACAAGGGCGGCATCCACGTCAGCGCCGTGCAACGCAACAGCCAGACCTACGAGCACGTCGAACCCGAAACGGTCGGCAATACCCGCCGCATCCTCATCTCGGAATTGTCGGGGCGTTCTAACGTTCAGGCCAAGCTCGCGGATCGGTATGGCCAACTCACCGACAATGAGGCGGTGCGCGGTATCCTCGACGAAGTGATGGCGAAAGAGAACGCCGGCTACAGCTACGAAGGCGCCGATGGTTCCTTTGACCTGCTGGTGCGTCGTCATCTCGGCACGTATCGACCGGCATTCACTCTGCACCAATACCGCCTGCACGGCATCGGTACCGCCGCCGCTGACGGCAAAGAACCGGTCGAGGCGACGGTCAAACTCACCGTCGGCGGGATCACCCGCCTGAGCGCCGCCGAAGGCAACGGCCCGGTCGACGCGCTGTCGCACGCGCTGCGCAATGCCCTGGCCGAACACTACCCCGCTTTGACCGGGCTGGGCCTGATCGACTTCAAGGTCCGCGTCGTCGACAGCCACGATGGCACCGCGGCGCAAGTCCGCGTCTTGATCGAATGGCGGCATAACCACCGTACTTTCGGTACGATAGGCGTCAGCGAGAACATCATCGCCGCGTCGTGGCAGGCCTTGGTCGA
>CAYQAQ010000448.1:0-2807 GCA_964415495.1 uncultured candidatus Brocadiaceae bacterium
CAAGCCACCGAGTGTGAGTGAGGACGGGCCCACCGCCGTAGCCAGCCCGGCGGCAGGCTCGATGACGTAGGGCAGATACTGCCACGGCTTTTTGCCGGTGGCGGGGTCTTCCTTGTCCTGGTCGGTGTAGCGCAGCTTCTGGCCGGAGTGCTTCTCGTGCTGGCTGAGATCGTAATCGGTGCGCGAGGCGATGCCTTCGAGCTCGCCCCAGCCCCAGGGATACGCGTATTCGACGTCATAGCAGTCGTCAGCGTAGTGCGCCATCTCGTCGGCAGCATGCTGCCGGAAGCGGAACTTGCCGGGCTCATTGGCGTAGCGCTGCCACCATGCCATGCGCTGCTCTTTCCAGTATGCCATCCATTCTTTCTGCGTGCCGGGCTCGCAGAAGAATTCCATTTCCATCTGCTCAAACTCGCAGGAACGGAAGATGAAATGCTCGACCGTGATCTCATTGCGGAAGGATTTGCCCATCTGGGCAATGCCGAAGGGAATCTTCTGCGAGGTGGAATCGAGCACGTTCTTGAACTGCACGAACATCGCCTGCGCGGTCTCGGGGCGCAGGTAAGCCATCGCGGGTCCGGAGATCAGCTCGATCACCGCGCGGAGGATCTTGGCGCGGTCATTGGCGGCCAATGCGTTGGCGAGCGCACTTTCGTCAGCGGCCTTGCCGAAGCGCTCACGCACGGCGGCGACCAGATCGGGTGCGGCGGTCAGCGCAGCGAGATCGGCGGCGACTTCTTGCATCGGATCGACCGAACCGAGCGCAGTGCGGAACATCAAATTGAACTGACGCTCGTCGCTCAGGAATGGACTGCCGAAGGTCGGCCCGACGTAACCACGGAAGGCCCAGATCTTGGCCGGCGCGCTCGCGCCCTTGGGGAAGAAGCCGAACTCAGTAGCGCTGATGGCTTTCAGGCCGTTGAGTACCTTGCCGTCACGCTCCAGCGCGACGCCGAAGCGTTTTTCGATGATCTCGGCCCAGGTTTTGGCGACACCCTGGTCGGCGCAGGTGATCGGCAGAGCGTCACCCGGCGTGACCACGGGTGCCTTGTCGGCACGGAAGCGTTCCTTCGACACCAAGCAGTCGACCAAGGGATCGGCGAAACCCCCCACGTGGCCGGATGACTCCCATACCTTGGGGGACATAATGATGGATGCGTCGATGCCCACCACGTCCTCCCGTTCGTGGACCATCTGGCGCCACCATTCGTGCATCACGTTGCGCTTGAGCTCCACTCCCAAGGGACCGTAGTCGTAGGCCGACTTGAGACCGCCGTAGATCTCGGACGACTGGAACACGAAGCCGCGCCGCTTGCACAGCGACACGATTCGTTGCATCAGGTCATCAGCTTGAGTCTGGGCAGCACTGGACATCGGGACCTCCACGGGAGGCGGGATCATGTAGACATTGCCCGGGTCCGGAAGTCCGGAAGTCCGGAGGTCCCGTGGGAGAGAGTGATAACGGCGCTTACGGACGGACCGCGACCAGCAGGCGAAACGCCCTGTTTTCAAGTCGATTCCACGCGTGGGAGACTTCCGGACTTCCGGACCGTGGCAATGGTCCAATCACCCCCGAAACAACAACGCCCCTTCATACAACGCCAGTTCCTCTTCCTCGGCGAAGAAGCGCTCGGTGGCGATGTGCAGGTCACCGAGGCTTAAGCCGAGGGCTTCGAGGGTTTCCGGCGGGATGTTCTCGACGAAGGGGTCGTGGTCGGTAGCGAAGCCGCAGCCCTTGACCAGGTTGCGCGCGACTTGGATGAGCATGGCACCGTGAGCGTCCTCACCGGCATTGGTGGGATCGTCTTGATGATGGATGCTGCGCACCAACAAGGGCGGCAGGTTGAGATGATGCGCCCACAGCGAGCCGAGCAGGGCTGGCGTAGCGCCGAGGATGTCGAGCAAGATCTCGGAAAACGGACGCTCATCGCCGGCGAGCAAGGTCTGCCCGGCACGATGCATTTCGGACGAAAACAGCAGGTGGCCGACCACGCTGCCGAGATCGTGGATCAACCCGATGGCATGCAGGGTGTCCTCATGCAGGTGCAGCTCGCGCAGCGGCGGACTCTGGGCTCCGAGCAGCCGGCACATGGCGGCGGTGGCGTTAGCCTGACTCCACTGGTTGGCGATGACGCCATGAAAGCCCGGCGGCAGGGGGCGGACGGATTGTATCAATCCATGCACTGTGGCGGTGCCCAGCGCCACCAAGGCGTTGCTGACCGAGGTTGTCACGCCTGGCGACGCGATTCCTGCGCGGCCGAGCACCAAGGCGGTCAACACCGGGTCCGAAGCGATGACCGACGCGATCACCGGCGTGGGAATATCGGTATCTCGGAATAGCACGTCGAGCTTGCCCAGCGTGCGCGGAAAGCTGGTCGCCGGCAGGGTCATGATGCGCGCGGCGATGGTGGCGAGGGGGATGCTCATGCGCGGCGGACGAGGACCTGTTCGACCGCCTTTTCCAAGGTAGCCATGGCTTCGATATGACGGACGCGGCTGAAAGCGCGACTCATGCGATCCATGCGCTGCCGGTAACCCAACTCATGGCTGCCCGGCAAGGGAGTGCCGCGGACGTACACCCGCTTGATGCCCCGTGCCATCAGGCGATGGACGAGGTCGTCGCTGAGCACGGTCTCGCGCGGGCACAGCACGGTGCGGTTGGGCAACTGTACCGGCCGCGACAAGACCATGCCCGGAGCCGCTTGCGTCAGCAGGATGCGTTGTTCGTCGATGAGCACGGTGCCGATGGTTCGCATATGGCGTGCCATTGCTAGTTCATTGCCACGGTCCGGGAGTCCGGAAGTCCG
>CAYQAQ010000449.1:0-2784 GCA_964415495.1 uncultured candidatus Brocadiaceae bacterium
TCTGTCACCCATCTCTCAATTTTGTAGGATGGTTCGTCAAAGTGACGCACAACGGCTGTGCTTTGCGACGTGCCGTCACGATAGGGCGGCATGGCGTCAAAGCACTTGTTAGTACGGGTTATTCTAACTTTATTATCTTATGATATTCAACATGATCGTATTGCTTAATCTCTATGATATACAAACCCTTAAATAAATCTGATATATCAAATGAATTATTGTTTAATTTTAGTTTTTTAACTGCTTTGCCATTAAAATCAAAAATTGAAACTTCTGCATTAATTACAGGACTATCAACAAATATTATACTTGATGATGGATTGGGATATAGTTTTAATTTATTCCTTGTGTTAGCTATATCCTCAAACGTAGATGAACTTAATCCCAATTTATCACCCATAAATTGTGAATAGACTACTCCTTGGAAGTAATTCCTTTTCACATTGTTAAATGTAGTATCCTTGTATTGCAAAGTTGAAACTAAAATTTGTCTATCTTCTAATATTATCCCATTTACTAATTTCAAAAATAAATTGTTTGGAATGGATTGACATAATATATTTGATTGAATACTATCACATCCTGAATACATACTAAGCCCATAAAAATTATTTAAATCAAAGTAATTTGATAGTACAATAGGACATTTCTCAGCTTCATTATATAAAACATAAACATCCCTTTGAGGCATTAATAAAATTCGTTTTAGGTTGCCTAACCTATCTATTTCTAATAGCTTTGTTTCCCAATCGCCATTATTAAATTTTGAAGTTCTAATCAATATCGTCTCATCGTCAAAATAATCAATAAAATATCTGCTAGGCACGTCATTAAATATTTGATATAGTTTATTTTGTGGTATACTATCTATCAAATTAAAGTCTCTATCCCAAAAGTAAAAGTTGTAATATCTGGGTTTATCGTCTTGTGGTAAACCTAATTTTATATCTAATGAACAATACCCATGATTATTCCGGCTAATATTGACATAAATGTTATTATTTAAGAATTTGGGAAGATCTAGATAAATTGTATCAATATCAACTAATTCAAATTCTTTATCTAAATTTATCTTTTGGTAGAATTCAGTAGTATTACTCAATGAACGATTTAAGATTGAATGTCCTATTGTCGTTTCAAATATAAAATTTGCAGGATGATTAGAATTGAATGTAATTCTTGAATCATTTAACGTTTTATCTAATTGAACTTCTCCCGTCACTATGTCTATTTTTTTTATATTCCAGCTAACAGGTACTTGATTAAATAAATAAATTAAATCGGTATTTGCGTAGGTTTCTAAAGATGAGTATGAATATATAATCAATTCTCCACGTTCATTTATATGAAAATGGCGAGGAAATTCATGGAATTTATTACTGCGCAGATCAAAGGTTTTGTACCAAACCCTATGGCCAGTCTTTTTACATAGCTTAGAAATAATACTTCCTTCAATGCCATATAATTGATGAACATCCACAGTGTAAATATAATCTTCAAACTCAATGGGTTTAAGATTTGTATTAAAATGACCATAATTGTGTCTGCCATCATAACTTATACCGTCAAAAAGTGTACTGTCCTCTGTTATTATTGACCATGTATGATCTTCGCATCCAAAATTCAAACTTGAATATGGTGTTATAGGGGTTTGACAACACAAAAAGGTGATTTTACACGTTGCTAAAAGAACAATTAAGAATTTCATGCTTATTTTATTTTAATAATGCAGGAGAAGAATAAACTCTCCTCCCGCATTATTTAGGTTATCGTATTTTTGAACAATTTTGTCTACATTCTGACAAATATTGGCAGCCAGGATATGGCTCAGGATCATAGTTGCAATTTCTAATCACAGAAATTGTTGTTGTTGTTTCCAATTCTCCAGTTGTCCTATTTACACAGTATTTGGTAGATCGTTTACAACATCCATAACCACATCTCAAATCCTGCCAAATCAAGCCCCCTTTTTCAGAATAATTAATGCATCTTTGATAACATGTCCCACGATAATTTTCTACCAATATATTAGCATCAATTTGAGGTTGATCACAATAGTAAGACTGACTGGTACTATTCATTATATACTGGTTTACGAAATGGGATTCCCAACCTCTTTCTAAAGCATATTGCCAAGTGTCTATAGAATCATTTAAGACTTCGGTTTGTTGATTTAACCATAGCCCTACCCATTCATACAATATTATAGTACAATCAGGATTATAAAACCAGTCGTAAGTAATTCCAGTTATGTTACCTATTGATATATAAGTATTACCTGTCATGAGATCTGGACAAAAATATACTTCTCCAGTTACAGAAAATGGACAACCACGATAAATTACTGTGGTTGTGTGTAAAAAAGGTCCTGTGCAATTATTTATATTGGGATCAGAGCATGCTATATTTATATTGGTAATTTCATGGGCTTCCGCTCTCTCTAACCCTAATTTAGCGACTGTATTCACAACATCATCATTAAATTTTTGCAAAAACATTTTAGTAGAAAGCTCTCCGGAATTTTCTGAATTGGGCTCTGTGTTACAGGAATAAATAACAAGTGAGGCTAAAATTACTACCAATGAACTAAAAATAATTTTTGAATTTGTCATCTTTAAATGAGTTTAATTTGTTAATAAAAATGTTAAAAATCATAAGTACGTCTTAAAATTACTAATCCTTTGACTCATTTTTCAAGCCAACACACGATTGACTTTCTTGGGGATTTTCCTCTTAATCCGTACTAACGTTTTGCAGCTACCCGAAGGGCGGGACTTTTCCTAC
>CAYQAQ010000450.1:0-2779 GCA_964415495.1 uncultured candidatus Brocadiaceae bacterium
GCCATAGGCCGGGGGACACGCGCAGCACAGACTGGCCACTGGCCACTGGCCACTGGCCACTAGGGGGCAATCCCCTTTCAGTTTACCTTCTCGAAGTACGCCTTCGACCCCTTGGGGTCGGCCTTCATCGTCGGCTTGCCTTCCGACCAGTTGGCCGGGCACACTTCGCCGTGCTTTTCGACGAACTGGAAGGCCTTGATGACGCGCAGGGTCTCATCGACGCTGCGACCGACCGGCAGGTCGTGCACGGTGGCGGCGCGAACGACGCCCTTGGGGTCGATGATGAACAGGCCGCGCAGCGCGATGCCGGCTTCTTCGATCAGCACGCCGTAGTCACGCGCGATGCTCTTGTTGAGGTCGGCAACCAGCGGGTAGGTGATGTTGCCCAGGCCACCCTGCTTGCGATCGGTGTTGCGCCAGGCGAGGTGCGAGAAGTGGCTGTCGACGCTGACGCCGATGACCTGGGCACCCAGCGCGGCGAAGTCCGCGTGGCGATCCGAGAACGCGATGATCTCGGTCGGGCAGACGAAGGTGAAGTCGAGGGGGTAGAAGAACAGCACGACCCACTTGCCGTTGTAGTCGGCGAGCGAGGTCTCCTTGATGGAGCCGTCAGCGAAGACGGCCTGAGCCTTGAAATCGGGAGCTTTTTTCTGGACGAGGGACATGAAGGGTTCCTTAATGGAGGATAGGGTTGGTGATCGGGATGTGAACCGGGCGGGTATCATTTACTGAGGATGAAACAGTCAAGGCGACCTTGATGCGGTCTTATACGCGCCGCCTGCCCTCAGGTCGTGGGGAGGTCGTCCGTGGAATCATCGGCATGCGGATCCGCCGGTGCTGCTGCCGTGGGGTCGACCACGGGTTTGGCCGGAGCCTGCGCCTTCGGGGGCGGCGTAGCCTTGCGGGCGACGGAAGACTCGTTTTTGGCCGGAGGCACTGGGGCTGGCGGTGCCGGAGTCTCAGGCTTCGGTTTATCACCGGGTTTGTCGTTCTCCTTCTCACGCGCTTCGTTCAGCTTTTTCAGTTCAGAGTCTTGGCGCGCGAGCGCTTCCTTGCGGGAATGGGCTTCCTGCGCGTCGGCCTCGGCGCGCATCTGTGCGGTCAATTCGAACACGTCGATCAAGGAGGTTTCCGCAATGGTGCTGGGCAGGGATACCGAGCGACCTTCGTCGGCGAAGCGCCGGAAGAGCGACCGTTGCAGGAAGCTATTGATCCGCGGCATATCAACGATCGGCACCAGAATGGAGGTCAGCAAAATGCTTTCAAAAACCACGGCGAAGGCGACGTCGCGCACGAATTCGCCGCCCGGCAGACCTGCCTGCAAGGGCAGCGTGGCCAGCACCGCCGCCGCCAACCCTTTCGGAATCATGATCGCGGCAACAATGGCATCGCGGCGCTGACACGCGCCCGGCAGGGAGCCCAGCACGATCAAGATGCGCGCGGCATAGACCACACCGACGATCATGCCGCCGATCATGAATGGACTCAGTTGGTTGAACGGCAAGTTGATGCCGAGGTAGACGAAAAAGAGGATCTTCACCAAGAACACCGCTTCGCCAAACAGGCTGCGCTCGCTGGCCGACACCAGCGACACCGGCAAACGGTCGAGGAAGGGCACATTGGTGAACGTGTGCGGTTTGACGTTGGCGATGGTTATGCCTAAGACCAAGGCCGCGATAGCGCCGCTGTACTCCATCAATTCGGCGAAGCCGTAGAGCACGAAGGCCAGGCCGAAGACGGTGAACTGGGTATTGGGAATCTGACGGACCTTGCCCAGCACGATCAGCCAGATCAGGCCGCCGATGAAGCCGATGATGCTGGCCATCACCAGCTTCGAGGCCACCGCACCGGTCAAGCTCAGCGCCTGAAGGTCGCCGCCGCTGATCATCGACTGCATCAGGGCATACACCGCGACGATACAGAACACGTCGGTCAGTGCCGATTCCAGCGACAACGCCACCCGAGTTCGATCACCCAATTTCAGCGTACTAACCATCGGAATGACCACCGCTGACGAGGTCCCCGCCAACACGCCGCCGAGGATGAACGCCATCTGCCACCCGATCAGGTGGTGGTAGGTCAGTGCCGCGATGATCACCATGGTCGCGGTGAACGTGGTTAACGTCAGGCGGGCGGTGTCATTCATCGCCCCGCTGACCGCGCGCAGGTCCATGTTGACCCCGCCCTCGAACAGAATGACCACCAGGGCAATAGCCGAGAACACCGATCCCACCACACCCATTTGTTCGACCGTCACCCACGAGAGCCCATACGGACCCAGGGTGATGCCCAGCAAGGTCAACACCAACACGTCAGGAATACGGGTCTTCTTGAACAAGCCGGCCAACAAGTGACCGACGAAGACCAGCATGCCGACAGCGAGAATCGCTTTTTCCATACCGTTCCGACCGCTGGTGGGTGAGGGGAGGAATCTAGGAAGAGCAGACCGGTCTGGAAGCCCCCACTTGGCATTTGCTGAGCAGGTTCCATAGGGCGTCCGTATGGCAGTGATGACTCCTTTGCATGGGCGGTGCGCAACGGTCATGTGCATCCTAATCCTCAGAGGACCTCCCCATGCCGCCGACTGCCCTTGCTCTGCCGTCCGAAGTCGAAGCCGAACTGGCCAAGTATCGCAACACCCTGGACTTGCTCGAACAGGGCGCGATTGATCCTGACAAAGAGTTCAAGCCCTATCGCTTAGTGCATGGCGTCTACGGTCAGCGCCAGGGCGGCACGAATCAAATGATTCGCATCAAGCTGAAGTACGGCAAGGTCTCGC
>CAYQAQ010000451.1:0-2777 GCA_964415495.1 uncultured candidatus Brocadiaceae bacterium
AGGACCTGATAGCGGGCTTCCCATCCATGCTCGGGGTCAACCCCAATGCGACGCACTAGGGCCGCCTGCACTTTGACTTCCTTGGGGATCGCTGCGGCCTTGGCCTTGGCGGCCTTGCTGGCTTTGACAACGGGCTTCTCGGCGGCTTCCGCTTCATCACCGGCGCTGGTCGGCAGATCGCGGATATGGCCGATCGACGACTTCACCACGAACCCGGAACCGAGGTATTTATTGATCGTCTTGGCCTTGGCCGGCGACTCGACAATGACCAGCGACTTGCCCACAGGGACCACCTTTACACTCGGGTTGGGGGGTCGGTATATGTGGCGGGATAGCATGCGGTCAAGGGAAAGCCTGTTCTCAGTCGAACACGCCCCGATCCGTGTTACTGGCCATTAACCTCTTGTGAATACAGGAGTTAAAACCCCTTTCATGGGTTTCACCAAGTTCCACCCAGACGTATGAAGGGGCCGCCGAGGTTGACGCGGTTGATCTCAACGTGTTCGTAGCCGACCAGCAGTTCGACTGCACCCAATACCGGACCGACGGCAAGGGCGTAGCGTTGATAAGCACTGAAACCGAGATCTCCCGCGCTGGCTTCGCCCACCACCATCACCGGGCCATGCCAAGGTCTGCCACCAAAACGACTGGTCAGCAGGTAACCGACTTCACTGCCGATCGCGTCATGCCAGATCGTCCACCCCAGCCCAATGTCAGCAAACCACGCGCGGTCGTCGGCAACAGCTCCCACCAACACCGAAGCCGCAAACAGATTGGCGAGGATGGTGCGCTCTTGAAACGTTTCGCGCCAACCGTCGAAGCGTAAGCGGACGCCGAAGAGTCCGTACTGCGCGGTGCCATCGACGCCCCAGCGCCTCAGGTTGTCGTCGTGACGCGCCGCCGAGACGCCGAGGTCCCAGCGCAGCTCGTACACGTCATCCAGTCCCGCTGGGGCATCGGTGACCCGCGCTGCCGGAGCCGTGGTGCCGGCAAAGGCACTGTCGGGGTGATCGCCCCCCTCCCCGGTGGTCGTCGAACTGGTCATCTCGAAGAAAAGTGTCAGCAAAAAGCTGTTGTCATTGGACGATACATCGGATGACGTGTACGGCACCGGCTCACTACGCTCGCGCTCGCCAGCGCGCTCCAGCGTCGACGCTGCCGCCGCCAAACCCGTCACCAGACACAACGGCAGGACGCGCAGCATCCCATCATGCTACGCTTCGAAGCAGTCCCGGCAAGAAGCCGATGGCAAGCCGCTTAGGCTTTGGCCGCCCGCACCGGCTGCGCCGGTTTGCCCGAGGCCGCCGAGGCATGGATCGCATCCATCAACTCGCTCTGGATAATGCCATTGCGCGCGGTGGTGCAGGGTTCGGCGCGACCGAGCACCGCGTCGATGAAGTTGTCGTTGGGTGACTGCGCTTTGCCGGGGATGACCGGATATTTGATCTGGTCACGTTCATAGACGCGAATCCACGATCCGCCCCAGCCATCGACGTCGATGCGCCCGCGCTCGAACACGTAGGTCAGCGACGCACCCGACGAGAGGCTGTTGCCGCCAATCGAGATACCGGCGGTAGCGCCATTCGCGAATTGAATGGTGATGGTTGAGTTGATATCGACCGGTGTGCCCAGGTTGTCGCACACCGCAAACACCTGCTTGATGTCGGATTCAACCGACCAGCACACGCTGTTGAGCAGATGCGCACCACTGTCATAGGCCTGACCGCCGCCCGAGAGTTCCGGCTTTTGCCGCCAGGTTCCGGTCGTGCCGGTTTTCCAATTCTGCGATAGGAAGCCGTTGATCAGTTCCAGCTTGCCGAAGCGCCCATCGCGAATGGCGGCGCGTACGAACTGCATTTCGGGCGTGCACGGCGAATTGTAGCCGACCACCAGTAACTTGCCGGTCTTCGCCACCTTGGCGGCCAAGGCATGCGCCTGATCAGCGGCGGTAACCATGGGTTTTTCCATGAACACGTGGCAACCGGCCTCCAGCGCCTGCACGCCATGGTCGTAGTGCATGGTGTGCGGCGTGACGATGGTCACCGCGTCGGGCTTGGCCACGCGGTACATCTCGGCTGGATCGGTGAAGATCGCCGGTTTCGGTTCGTAGCCGGCGAGATGCTTGGCTAAGTAAGCCTCGACAATCTCGGCTTTCACATCGCAACAGGCGACGATGCACACGTCGGGATGATTCTTGAAGCGACCGGCGTGGGCGCCGGCCATGCCGCCACAACCGAGGATGGCCATACGGACAGGAGCTGAGGACATGGGGTTTCTCCGTAAAGAGAGGGTGGGTGGGATCAGACGGATTGGAGGAAAGCGTGAGCTGCGAGCAGGCCGGCTTGTTCGCCGGCAGCGCTGCCGTTGAAGCGTTCGTCTTCGAGTTCGATGGACACCGCGCCGCGATAGCCAGCGTCGACTAAAACCTCGAGGCAACGCGTCCACGGCACCTCGCCGTGACCGGGCAGGCAATAGCGCCAGTGATGGCCGCCAAAGCCGTGTGGCTTGGCGTGCGTCGCCGGTTGCAGGTTGCCGTGCTCGTAGAGGGCCTCGGCATCGATGGCGGTGTCCTTGGCGTGGACGTGGTGCACGCGTGCGGCGAATTCGCGCGCAAAGCGCACGGGATCGATGCCCATGCGCACGAGGTGCGAGGGATCGAAGTTCACACCGGCCGACGCAGGCAACTCCGCGAACAGGGCGCGATAATCCGCGGGTGTGCAGCCGAGCACCGCGTAATGCGGCCCGCCGCCCGGCCAGCCTTCGATCGCAAGATGCTG
>CAYQAQ010000452.1:0-2765 GCA_964415495.1 uncultured candidatus Brocadiaceae bacterium
CCTTCGGCTCGACCGGACCCCTTCGGCTCGACCGAGCGTAAAGCGCATACGAATCGTGGTGTTTGACATCGGAATAACACCTACCACTACTACCTTATCATTGTTGACCTCGAACACGCTTACTGCAAATGTCAGTCCCGCTGGTTTGGTCATGGACCAATATCGTTTTGTTATTAAGTTTGCATCCACAATTATATGGTATGATCTACAAAACACTTCCGCGAGTAGCTTCACAGGCAAGGCCCGCGTTGCCGGGAAATTCAAGGTCAAGGTTGTCGGACGTAAGGGCAATTTATATGCTCATAGTCCGCAGGTAGATGTGGAAGCACAGTTCCCGACGGCATCAGAGATTCTCGCAGGGGCGGGCGTCGAGACTCGGATGAATCAAGCTTGGCAAGATACGGTTAATGCGACTACACCTACGTTGAGACGCGAGGAGGGATACTATATAACATTGAATACGGACACTGAGATTTATGGGATCACCGCGCATACAGTTGCGACGCCAGTTACCAATGATAAAGGGGCAGTATGGGACACGGTAACGACTCCGCGACCACCTGACGTTCCAGCCACCCCACTACCAACCGATAAGCCTACCTATGTAGTCGCATGGTATCATACCCACACCCCAACTTTCTATCGCTCTGTCGGCAGGCCTATTGGGCCAAGTGGTCCTGATCATAGCTTTTCCATTCATGCTTCTATCAACATTCCGGGTTATGCCCATGACTACGTTGAGTCCCCACTTGGTTCTGGAAATATACCGGCAGGACACCCCCTCAATGCCGCTCATAAAGTTTACCCCGTTACGCCGCCGGCACGGAGACCCACTCCATGAAACCCAAAATCATCTTGATAGTGCTCCTCCTAATTCTAGCAATGTCTCTATTGTTCCTCCTTCGTAAGTGGTTGTCGGATTCGTCTCGGGGTCCGGAGGATTTATCTAAAGAGATGCTCGAAGTGGGTATCGCGTTGCGTCATGATGTCAACGCATCGAAGGCTTTATCATTTAGCACAGATAGTGCCATCGAAGCGCCACCTATTGGCAGAGGTATGGATACCGAAGATCAAGAGATTCTAAAGACGGCGGAGGCTGCTGCACGTGAGCATTTAAGCTTCCCTTTAGATGCGAAACCGATCATTAGCCACGGTGAGTCAACAGTAACGGTGATATGGCCGATTATACTCAGCGCCTCGGTCTCGGTGCCGAAGCCAGGGCCTGATTATTACGCGAAGGTTGTAATTGATAGGAAATCCAAGAAGGTGTTGCAAGTGCTTTCCGGGTCTTAATGCTGTTTCGTTGGATAACTTTGCATTATGCTATAGTAAGAAGAAATATATATTCACTGTGGTGATGCTAATGTTATGTCGGGTAAATGCGATGGTGCCTCTTAGCTGGAATACGATCAACTCAAACACGAAGCAGGGTGGGGGAAAGATAGGCTGGCCTTATGCTGATTTCTCCGGTTCGGAGGCCCACGCCTTAAGTATGAAAACAAAATTATCTTTAATCTTGCTGGTAGCGTTTATCATCAGCTTATTGTTACTTCAGCGTTTTTCTAAGCGATCTCTTGGCGCCCAAGAATATATTCAACTTCAGGATGGCCAAATTGCAGTATCGTCCAGCATAGATGTTGATGGTGCAGTGGTTGAATCCACTGCGCAGTCTCATCTTACCACAAATAAAGTGATGCAACCAGCATTTGATAAATTGTCTAGCGAAGATGCGGAATATGTCTACAAGGCCGTCTCTTTGCTAGGGGACAGAATGAACTCCATACCTAAGACCGTAATGCCTGAAGTAAAACGGATTAATGGTTATGTCGAGGTCATTTGGTTTGTGCCTCCGAGGGCTGACGGGCGGCCCCATCCCCCAGGTCCTGAAACCTATGTAAGGGTTGTTTTTAGCGAGAATGATTCTACTTTCAAGCCACAGATAGTGGTTGGCAGCTGAACTTATGGGTGACTAAGGCGAAGTAAGAAATGTTTGGGTTTTATATTAACCACGTTTGTTTTCGGAGCGTTATGCCGCGATACGATGGCCCATTTGTAGCAAGCGCAAAGGGGGAGGGCGAAAATTTAAAAGGGGCCATCAGGGCGCGAAATTCCTTGCTTGTCAGGTTGAGAAATGGCAGATAAAGAACTTTGGATGTCTACGCACACGTTAAGTAATTAGGTGTTTATTATACAATCATGAAATTTCTTCAACTTTTGTTTACAGTCGCGATTATTTCGGGTTTATGCTCTTCGGATTTAATGGCTTTGCTCAAGTGGGATACTACTCAGATCACGCAAAAAGCTGAGCCTATGGCCGAAGTAACGCGGGCTACGTTTAGATTTCAAAATATTGGAGATCATAACGTTGTGGTTAAGGATATCAAGTCCAGTTGCGGATGCACAACCGCAGGTCTGGAAAAGAGGAGTTACGCCCCTGGAGAGACTGGCGAAATTACGGCCAAGCTTACCATCGGTAGTCGCCAAGGCCTGCAGACGAACACTATCCGGATAACAACGGATGAGGGGGATGCGCCGACTGTTCTCACGATGAAGACTCTCATCCCTAAAGTCCTTGAAATGCAGCCGGCTTTCGTTTTTTGGCAAAGAGACGGAATACCAGAACCGAAGACCATAAATTTAAGGGTCGGTCTAGACGCTCCGGTGAAAATCGTATCGGCAAAATCAGACAATAGTAACATGAACGTGCAGCAAACCCCTCCCGGCCCGATCCCCGGCAAAATCCAGTTTCCTATCAGTAATCCAGT
>CAYQAQ010000453.1:0-2764 GCA_964415495.1 uncultured candidatus Brocadiaceae bacterium
TTGGAAGCGCGAAATAGTGCGATGGAATACTTGTCCAACCTGCCAGATTCCGGAGCTCTCGATGCCTAAGCCTGCCGCCAAGCCCGCCCTAAAGCGCAACCGTTCGAAGACTCCCACCGCTGCCGTTTCGCCGCAGCAGGCGCTGACCGCGCGCGAATCGCTGGTGCCATGGACGACGCCGGAATTGACCGGCATCAACCGTCTACCCGGGCGCGCCACGCTCGCGCCGTACGCGGACGCCAAGGCGGCACTCGCCGAACGCGGCGCGCGCGTGCTCAGCCTCGATGGCACCTGGACGTTCAAAGTGGTCGACCGTGTCGAAGCGACGCCAGCCGATTTCCCGGCGGTCGATCTCGACACCGCTGATTGGGGGACCATTCAGGTCCCGGGCAACTGGACTATGCAAGGCTACGTTCAGCCGCATTACACCAACGTGCGTATGCCGTTTAGCCCCTGCGTGCCGCCGACGGTGCCCGATGCCAACCCGACGGGATTGTATCGCACCACCTTCCGCATTCCGGCCGGCTGGAAAGGTAAGCGAGTGGTGCTGCACTTCGGTGGCGTCGAAACCTGTTTTTCCGTGTGGGTCAACGGGACTGCGATCGGCCTGGGCAAGGACGCGCGCATTCCGAGCGAATTCGACATCGCCAGTGCATTACGCAGCGGCGACAACACCCTCGCGGTGCAGGTCATCAAGTGGGCTGATTCGACCTATCTGGAAGATCAGGATCACTGGCGTCAGGCTGGCATCCATCGTTCGGTCCTGCTGTATGCGACCGAACCGGCCTATTTGCGCGATGTCTTCGCGCGCGGCGGCTTCGACCATGTCACCGGCAGCGGTTCGCTGACCGTGACCGTACGCGGCGGAGCGATTCCGGCCGCTGGCTGGAGTGTGCGTGCGCAACTGCACGATGCTGCGGGCAAGCCCGTGTTGAAAACGCCGCTGACCGGCGAATTGCCTTACGATGTCTACAGCCACAACCGCAAGCGCGAAGCCACCGTCGACCTCAACGCCAGCTTAGCGAAAGTGGCACCGTGGTCGGCGGAAGTGCCGACGCTGTACACCCTGGTGGTGAGTCTACTCGATGCCAAGGGTCGCGAAGTCGAAGCCACGCGCACCCGCGTCGGCTTTCGCAGTGTCGTGGTCGCCAATCGTGAATTGCGCGTGAATGGCACTCTGGTCTACATCCGCGGCGTCAATCGCCACGAACACCACGATCGTACCGGCAAGGCGGTCGACCGCGCGACGATGCTCAAAGACATCGCGGTGATGAAGCAGTTCAATGTCAACGCAGTGCGCTGCTCGCACTATCCGCCCGATCCGCATTTTCTCGATCTCTGCGATGAACATGGTCTCTATGTCATTGATGAGACCGACATCGAAACGCACCATCATTACAACACGCTCAACGACGAGCCGCGCTTCGCGCTCGCCTTCCTCGATCGCGCCATGCGCATGGTTCTGCGTGATCGCAATCATGCCTCGATCATCGGCTGGTCGCTCGGCAATGAATCCGGCTATGGGCCGAATCACGACGCCATGGCCGGCTGGATTCGCCATGCCGATCCGACGCGTATTCTGCATTACGAAGGAGCGATCTGTCGCGCCAATAGCGATTGGGATAAAGGCCACCTGGCCACCGACCTGGTGTGCCCGATGTATCCATCGATTGCGGACCTCGTGCAGTGGGCGACCACGACCACGGATCATCGCCCGCTGATCATGTGCGAGTACGCGCATGCGATGGGTAATTCGTGCGGCAATCTCAAGGAGTACTGGGAAGCGATCGAAGCGCATCACGGCCTGCAAGGCGGCTTCATCTGGGAATTCATCGATCACGGCTTGATCAAGACCACCGCCGATGGTCGCGAATACTGGGCTTATGGCGGTGATTTCGGTGATACGCCCAATGATACCAATTTCTGCTGCGATGGGCTGGTATGGCCGGATCGGACACCGCACTCATCGCTGTACGAATGTAAAAAGCTGTTCCAGCCCATTCGCGTGACGGCGGCAGCGCTCGCCAATCGCCAAGTGATGATCGAGAATCGCTACGACGTGCTCGACACCAGCCATCTGCGCGCGCAGTGGGAACTCTTGGTGGATGGCGACGTGGTGCAGACCGGCACGGTGCCGACCCTGCATTTGGCTCCAGGTGCGCGCCGCCTCGTGACCATTCCGTACACGCTGCCCGCGTTGGAACGCGGTCAGGAAGCGCATCTGACCCTGCGTTTCGTGGACACGCGGTCGTTGCCCTTGCTGGGCAAGGACCATGAAGTGGCGTGGGAACAAGTGGCCCTGCCGGTGTCGGCGTGGACTGCCGCCCCCGTGCGTCTGAAGGCTGGCGTCGAGGCCCTGCGCGTCACTAAAACACGCAGCGGCTGGGATATCGCCAATGGTCGCGTGGCGGTGCAGGTGCGTGCTGATAGCGGACGCATCACGACCTGGAGCGTTGACGGCGAGCAGCGCTTGCTCGTCGGGCCGCGCACGACGTTGTGGCGCGGGCCGCTCGACAATGACGGCATCCGCGCCTGGGACATGGTGCGCAATCCGGAGTGGAATCGCAAACCGTTGCACAAATGGATGAATGCCGGTCTCGATGCGGTGCAGCATCGCTGCGAAAAGGTGAGCGTCAAAGCAGGTGCGGATGGCGCGGTCACGGTGACCAGCCGCCATCGCCTGTGGGGCGCTGATACGAAAGCATCGGTGATCGAGGAGCGTACGCTGACGATCGCTCCGGATGGCAGCCTCGCCTATGTGCAC
>CAYQAQ010000454.1:0-2763 GCA_964415495.1 uncultured candidatus Brocadiaceae bacterium
CGCCCTGTTCGTGGGGCGGGCGTCGGTCCGATGGACATGAACCATGCCGGTGCGAAGGCCTGCGTCGACGTATTCCAACGTTTCAACTGCGAAAGCTGTCGATACTGGCTGAGCGACCATCGTCCAGACCCTCGTCTTGCCGGGGTCCACCAGCTGGCACCAGTCCGCCCTAGCCGGGCGCGGCCGCGTGGGCTATCCTGCCAGCCATGGATCCTGAACGCCGTCGTCTCAACGAAGAACGTCTCCGCACCGCTCACTGGAAACGCTGGGGGCCTTACCTCGCTGACCGCCAATGGGGCACGGTGCGCGAGGACTACTCCGCCAGCGGCAACTGCTGGGACAGCTTCCCGCATGACCACGCGCGCTCGCGGGCCTACCGCTGGGGTGAGGACGGTCTGCTCGGCTTTACGGATCGCGGCTGCCGCCTCTGTCTGGCGCCGGCGATCTGGAACGGCGTCGATCCGATTCTGAAAGAACGCCTGTTCGGTCTGACCAACGGCGAAGGTAACCACGGTGAAGACGTCAAAGAGGTCTATCACCATCTCGACGCCACGCCGACGGCGTCCTATGCCAAGGCGCTCTATCGCTATCCCCTCTCTGGCTATCCGTACGCTGATCTGGTCGACGAGAACCGTCGGCGCGGCGTCCACGACGACGAATACGAAGTCACCGACAATGGCTGCTTCGATGCCGGTCACGCCGAGCTGGTGGTCGAATACGCCAAAGCCGATGTCGACGACCTCCTGCAACAAGTCACGGTCACCAATCGCAGTGACGCGCCCGCCACCATCGATGTGCTGCTGCAAGTCTGGTTCCGCAACACGTGGGTGTGGGGCTGTCGCCATGAGGGCTGCACGCTCAAACCGCGCCTGAGCCTGGACGACGGCATGGTGCACGCCGAGCACGAAAGCCTGGGCACCTACCGCATCGCAGTGGACAGCGGTGACGCCGAGCAGCCAACTTGGCTATTCACCGAAAACGAGACGAATACCCAGGCTCTCTTTGGCCATCCGACCTATACCCCCTATGTGAAAGACGCCTTTCACCGCCGCGTTATTGCCGGCGATACGGATGCGGTCAGTCCGCATCCGCGTGGCACGAAAGCTGCCGCATGGTTTCGCTGCACCCTCGCCGCGGGAGCGTCGCAGGTCTTTCGCCTGCGTTTGCGTCCAGCCAGTGCGAAAGGCGCGTGGTTCGGTTCCAGCTTCACCAAGGCATTGTCGGCGCGGCAGGCCGAATCCGATCGCTTCTATACCGACGTGCTGCGCGGCGACGCCGCGGAGCAGGCCGCCCAACGCCAAGCTTTTGCCGGCCTGATCTGGGGCAAGAAATTCTACCATCTGGTGCAAGAAGACTGGGTGCAGGGCGATCCCGACATGCCACCGCCCGAGCGCGATCGCAAGCAAGCGCGCAATCGCGATTGGAGCCACTTCTACGTGCGCGACATCCTGTCGATGCCGGATGGCTGGGAATATCCGTGGTTTGCGGCGTGGGACCTCGCCTTTCACTGCATTCCTCTCGCGCGCATCGATCCCGATTTCGCCAAGCAACAACTCGAGGTCGTGTTGCGCGAATGGTATTTGCATCCCAATGGTCAGATTCCCGCTTATGAATTCGCCTTCGGCGACGTGAACCCGCCGGTCCATGCGTGGGCGGCGTGGCGCGTGTATCGTTTAGGCGCCATGGCTGGCGAACCCGATCTCGGATTCCTCGAGCGCGTCTTTCAGAAACTGCTGCTGAATTTCACCTGGTGGGTCAATCGCAAAGACGTCTTCGGTCGCCACGTCTTCAGCGGCGGCTTCTTGGGACTGGATAACATCGGCGTCTTCGATCGCTCCAAACCGCTGCCCGGCGGGGCGCAACTGATCCAGGCCGACGGCACCGCGTGGATGGCATTCTACGCCGCGCGCATGCTCGCCATCGCCCTGGAGCTGGCGCGCCACAATCCCAGCTACGAAGATATTGCCTCAAAATTCTTTGAGCACTTCGTGCACATCGCCGACGCGCTGAATCATCTCGGCGAATCCGGTCTCTGGGACGAAGAAGACGGCTTCTTCTATGATCGCCTCATCGTCGATAAGCAGGTCATCCCGCTGCGCGTGCGCTCGATGGTCGGCATCATTCCCCTCTTCGGTGCCATCGTCATGCGCCAAGAGCATCTCGAGCGCTTTCCTGGCTTTGCCAAGCGTCTGGCGTGGTTCGAGAAGAATCGCACCGATCTCGCCCGGCGGATTTCGTGGCTCGAACGCGGCGGTCCCAAAGGCGGCCTGCGTCTGTTGGCGATCCCGTCACGCGAACGCCTCGAGCGCGTCTTGCAACGCGTCTTCGACGAAGCGGAGTTTCTCTCACCGCACGGCATCCGCTCGCTGTCCAAGGCGCATGAACACGCGCCGTTCGTGCTCGACCTCGCTGGCGAACGCCATGGCGTCGGCTACGAACCCGGCGAATCGCGCAGCAGCCTCTTCGGCGGCAATTCCAATTGGCGCGGCCCGGTGTGGTTCCCGGTCAACCATCTGCTCATCGAAGCCCTGCGCGAATACCACGAATTCTATGGCGATACGCTCACCGTCGAACTGCCGCGCGGCAGCGGCATCCGCATGAACCTACTCGATGCCGCCAACGAAATCGGCCGCCGCCTCGGCAGTCTGTTCCTGCCCAACGCCAATGGCCGCATGCCCTGCCACGGCGACGACACCCGCTGGAAAGACGATCCGGTGTGGCACGACCTGCCGCTGTTCTACGAATACTTCCACGCCGACACCG
>CAYQAQ010000455.1:0-2759 GCA_964415495.1 uncultured candidatus Brocadiaceae bacterium
GTAGACCGCGACCGAGATGGTGCGCTTGGCGCGGTGCTGCCCGATGATGTAATCGTCGAGATGGGCCTTGATCTGCCCGGGGGTCAGGATCTTGCCCAGACGCGGGTGATCGCCCGAGCCTTTGCGCTTGTGATGGTCGCGCAGCAAGGTGGCGCAGACATCGACGCACTCGTTGCAGATGAAGATCCCAGGGGGACCGGCGATGAGGCGTTCGACTTGAGCGCTGCTGCGACCGCAGAAACTGCAATGGTCGACCTTGCCGTCGTCGCGGCGGTTCTGTTTGGCCATCGTTGAAGACTAGTGAAGGAGTGCGATGAGGGAACCGAGAACCAGGGAGCCGTCTACGCGACCGGCTTCGACACCACGCGGTCGACCAGCCCATAGGCGCAGGCCTCTTCCGAGCTCATGTAGTAATCGCGTTCGCAATCGCGCGCGACCTGTTCGACGGGTTTGCCGGTGTTCTCGGCGAGAATGCGATTCAGTTCAACCTTGAGGCGCAGCAGTTCTTTGGCCTGCACCTCGATGTCGGATGCCTGGCCTTGGGCGCCGCCCATCGGCTGGTGGATCATGATGCGGCTGTGCGGCAGCGCGAAGCGCTTGCCCTTTTTGCCGGCCGCGAGCAGGAAGGCACCCATCGAGGCCGCTTGGCCGATGCACACCGTCTGCACGTCGCAGGTCAAGTACTGCATGGTGTCGTAGATGGCGAAGCCCGAGCTGACCACGCCGCCCGGACTGTTGATGTAGAGCGTGATGTCGGCATCGCGCTTCTGGCTCTGCAGGAACAGCAACTGGGCCACCACGACGTTGGCAACGAAGTCGTCGATCGGCTCACCGATGAAGATGATGCGATCCTTGAGCAGGCGGCTATAGATATCGTAGCTGCGCTCGCCGCGAGAATCTTTTTCGATGACGTAGGGAATGGGCATGGGGTCTCCGGAGCGTCCAGCGGTTCGTGTGGACCGTTCGAATCAAACGGTAGTGAGCCCCTGCGGGTTCTCCAAGAGGCAAACGGGGAAAGTCCGATGCGGTCGGTCGAGCGCTGACCGGCCGGAGACTCGAGGAGAAACCGGGGCAGGAGGATTCCAAACGGATGACACACGACGCGCGACCGTTCTCGAAAGCGGTCAACGAAAGCTTCTTCGTGCGATCTATCATGGTTCGTGTTACCCTGGATCTATGACCATGTCGACGCTCCTCCGTTTTGCCGCGCTGCTGTTGCTGTGCGTGACCCTTGCAGCCGAGACCTTGGAAGAACGCGTCAAAGCCACCGATCTCAAGGATCCGGAAGCCGTGTTCGCCCTGGCCCAATGGTGCAGCGAGAACAATCAGCCGGCCCTTTCTCAACGATGTCATCAAGCTCGATCCCGAGCACTACGGTGCGCGCGAGGCCCTCGGTCAGGTCAAGGTCAACGACCGCTGGGTTTCTGCCCGTTTTGTTGAGGGCGTTGGTGGCGGAGCCAATGACCCCAAGGCCGGTGCCGGTCAGCAACGCCGCGCCAGTGGTCCCGGTCCCACCGCCGAGGCTCTGTCCTGGGACCTGACCATGCCGCGCGACCCCAAGCCCGATTCGACCTGGATCAACCAATACGTGGACCGCATGAACACGGTAGGCAACAACAGTCGGGAAATGGATATCTCGGTGGCCACCATGCTGGCCCCTGAGCATTTCCCCGTGGCCATTCCACGTTTGGCGGCGGCGATGACGCGGCCGGATTGGAAAGATCTCTATGGCGGGTCGATGATCGTCATGGAATTGATGCGCAAAGGCGATTTGCGCACCGCGAAGTCGTTGCTGCCCTTCCTGGCAAAGGTCAGCCAACGCGCCGACGACCCCGATGATCTGTACACCTTCGGCTATGTCGCCGGTGCCCTGCGCGACAAGCGGATTGTGCCTCAGTTGATCGCAATGCTCGGTCACCACTCGCCGAAAGTTCAGGATGGCGCGCGCGAAGGGCTGGCGCAGATCACCCTGTTGCCGCTGGAAAATATCACCGTCGAATCGGCGACCCGCTGGTGGAACCTCAATCACGCCCTCAGCGATCAGGACATTTTCAAAGCCCAGCTGCGCGACAACGATGACGGGGTGGTCATGGGGGCCGCGAAGGCGCTCTACGAATATCGCGATGGCGATATCGTGCCGGTCCTGGCCCGTCTGATGCGCAGCGAGAACCGTCGCGTGCGTGCCGATGCCATCCACTTGGTCCAGCGCATCACCGGCTCGGATTGGAGCTATTCCCTCGATGGCGGCCCCGATGCCTGGAAGACCCGCTCCGATGAGTTGCTGAAATGGTGGAAGGAAAATCAGTTCCGTCACACCTGGATCGAAGATCGCGGCAAAGCGGCTGATGCGGCGGTCGCGGATCGTCCTGACCCCAATGCCGAACTGGTGCGCAAGCTCGCCAGCGTCACCGGCAACGAGGCCGACAGCGCTGAAGCGGCTTTGATCGGCGCTGGCGACGCCGCGTTGCCGGCGGTGTTGGAAGGTATGCGCTCGGGCAACCGTATTTTGCGTCGCCGCGCCTACGCGGTGTTGACCGGCATTACGCGTCACAACCTGCCCTACGATGCGGCTGCCGATGATGCAACGGTGGTGAGTCAGATCACCGCGTGGGAACAGTGGCTGACCGCGCAAGGTCGCCTCACGGATGCGCATGCCGAGGGTGACGGCGAAGCTACCGAATAGCCGACGTTGCCTGCCGTCCGCGCGGCGGTACAGCCAGCGTCCATGGCGATCGCGGCAGCAGTGGCGGCAGTACGGG
>CAYQAQ010000456.1:0-2758 GCA_964415495.1 uncultured candidatus Brocadiaceae bacterium
CGGGATCGTGCGCGCAGGTGGGGTAGACGTCATAGCCAATGCGACGGTAGCGCTCGACCACTTCGGTGGGATCGGCGAGATCGCTTTTGTTGATCGCAATGCAGGCGGGAATGTCGTTGGCTTCCGCGAGCAAAAGATAGCGGTCGAGAAATCCCGGCTTGAAATCCGGTTGCGCCAAGGCTGAGACCACGACCAGCACATCGATGTTGGCGGCGAGCTGATGCAGAAGCGCCCGATTGTGGCTGTCGGCTCGTGCCAGCAGATTATCGCGGGGACCGATGGCGACGACATGCGCTTCATCGCGTTCGCGAATCACATGGACATAATCACCGACGACCAGCGGATTGCGCACACCAGCAAACTGCTTGAGCAGCGCCTGGCGTACCGCGCAGGTCCATTCGCTGCCATCGTCGAGACGGACGATGACCTGACGTCCGGCGAAGCCGCAGATTTTACCCGCGAGCGCGCCAGCCGGCACCCGACTGATATCACGGGCGACCCGATTAAAGCGGGCGAGCAGATTTTCGCCCAGGTGCGAACCGCGCCCCAGCGTCGGAGCTTCTTGGTCGAGGAAGGTGTCATCCTCGGCGTGGCGTTCCCACCCTTTGACTCGACCCGGAGTCGACTCGGCCGCGCGTCGCAAACGGCCCAGGCCGCTGCGCGGGCCAGCTGGACCGCGCGTGCCTTTATACTTGTGGTCGGATTCGTCGCTGGTCACTGGGCGACGAGCGTGATCGCCTTGGTCAGGGCGTCCAGCACCGGCTGGTGCACGGCACGGTCTTCTGCCAGGACCTGCTGGATCAGGGCGGTCAACGTGGCGAGGTCGATATTGCGCCAGGCGACCTCAATCTCACCGCTGCCGACGGGCGCGAGCACGATCAGGCCGGTGCGGCCGGCACCGATCAGATCTGGGTTCGGCATCCGTTGGATTTCGCCGATAAAACGAATCTTGCGTGCATCGCTGGTGCGGATGGTGGTGTTCAGGGCTTCGATCAATGCCGGCATGGCCTTGGCTGCCGCCAAGCATTCGTCGGCGATGGCACCCAGTTGCGGATCGGTAATGGCGGAACGTCGCAGGCGGTGGTGCTCTTCGACCTTGGCGACATCGAAGCGAACCAGTTCCTCGGCGATGGCGCGGATCGTCTGCTGATACCGTTGCGTGGCTTCGCGTTCGAGGGCGGTGATCTCGGTGGCGACGCGCTTCTCCAGCTCGGTGCCCAACAAGGCATTGGGCAGGGTGTCGCGCATGTCGCGCAGGCGCACCACATCTTTGCGGGCGACATAGGAGTTGAGGCGTTCGGTGAGGTCGGTGTAGAATCGTTCGCGATCGCGCGTGGTCTGCTCACGCAAGTGGGCGGTGCGCTCTTGATAGGTGGCATGCTCACGGGGCGGGAACGCATCGATCCGCCGCAGGGCGAGATCATAATTGCGTTCTTCCGATAAGCGGCTGACTTCGGTGCGCAGATTCGACCAGGCCTGCTCGCGTTGACTGTTGTCGCGTTCGCTCTGGGCATTGGCGATGCGGGTCTGCAAACGCTCGGCGCGGATGCGTTGGCTGTTCGAGGGTTCGGCGGCGAGAATGTGCTCAATCTCGGTTAACAATGCGCTGAGATCCGCTTCGGTGCGCGCGGCGAGTGCGGATTCCACCGCATCCAGCCGGGGGGAGAGACTCTGCCGGACGGGATCGGCGACATGGCCGGGGGCTGGGTCGGTGATGTCGTTGGAAGTCTGCGGTACGTCGGGGGTGCCTTTGGGTTCAGCGTCTGCCTTCGGCAAGAAGCGGGGCACCACCAGAATGAGCAGGAACAGGATGACGGCGGCGACGCCGAGGACAAAGATCTGGCGCAGACGCCGGGCTTCGATGTTGGGCGGGACGGTGACGCCGGTTGAGCGCCCCGTCGGCGTGTCGCCCGGCGTATACGTGCCGGGATTACCCGGTTCGCCGCGCGCGAGGCGCTGCAGGATCATGGTCTCGGCACCCGCGATGCGATCCTTGCCGAGATCGAGTCCGGCCTGTAGGCGTTTGACTTCTTCGATCACCTCGGTCGCCGACGGGTAGCGATCGTCGGGACTTTTCGCCATCAGGCGTTCGACAAAAGCGCAGACTTTATCGCCGACTTGCGGATTGACGTCCTGGATCGCAGGCAGCGGATCCATCACCTGGGCCTTGAGCACTTCGGTAGCGCTGGTGCCGGTGTAAGGCGTCTTGCCCGTGAGCAGATGGTAGAGCGTCGCACCGAGACTGTAGAGGTCGACTCGATGATCGATGCGCTTACCGAGCGCCGCTTCCGGCGCCATGTAATGCGGCGTGCCCATGACGCGCTTGGGGCCTTCTTCGGCTTCGACTTCATCGAAGGTCTTGCTGATGCCCAGATCGGCCACCTTCACCAGGTTGTTCGAGCCAATCATGATGTTATCTGGCTTGATGTCTTGATGGATCAGCCGGTGTTCATGCGCGTATTCGAGGGCCTTGGCGGTCTGGCGGATGATCTCCAGCGCTTCCGGCACCGGGAAGGCACCGTTGGCCTTGAGCAGCTGCATGCAGGTCGGACCGTCGATGAACTCCATCGAGAAATAGTTGATGTCGTTTTCGCTCGCGACGTCGTGGACCTGGATGATGTTCGGATGATTGAACTGGCCGGCGGCGCGGGCTTCCTTGATGAACTGCTCGACGTACTTCGGCTTGGCGGCGTATTTCGGACTCAGGATCTTGAGGGCGATGGTGCGCGCCATCGAGCGCTGCACCGCCTTGTAGACC
>CAYQAQ010000457.1:0-2745 GCA_964415495.1 uncultured candidatus Brocadiaceae bacterium
TCGAGGGAGAAATCTCCGAGTTGCCCCTCGCCCGCATTGATCGCGCCAAGCTGTACGGTGCCAAGCGACGCGTGGTGACCGATGAAGAAGGGCAACTCTGCCGCAGCGCGTATCTCTCGACCGACGGTGCGACCCTCGTGCCCAGCGGCGGTTACACGCTCGCGTATGTCGATGCCGCAGGCTCGGCGATTACGCGCAGTGAACTGGTCGCCATCGATGCCGAAGGCGAAGTGCTCGATCAGCTGCCTTCGACCTTAGGCATCGAGCATGAACTGTTCGGGCCGGTGCCGACCAGCCGCGTGCTCGACCATGTCACCACCAGCGTCTATCACCTCGATGCGGCGGGCATTGGTGCGACTTTGGCCGCGCGTCTTGATCGCGGCGAGATCTTCGAGGCCGAATTCCGCTACATGGCCTCGGTGACGACCAACACGCTGTTTCTGCTGCGGAACGACGCCGGAACGTTCGCGCTGGTGTGCCAGCCGGTTGATCTCGCCTTTCTGCAGCCCGACGCGCCCGCTGATCTCGACGATGAAGACAGCGACGACGCCGACAGCGATAGCGACGACGAACTCGATTTCACGTTCTAATCCGGAACCTCCGCCATGCCGTTTACTCTGCCGATTACCGATGACCGTAAGCGCGATGCCGCCGTCGAAGCCCTGGCCCCGCGCAAAGCCGGACGCGTCCGTTACCGCGCCAAGGACGGATCCCAACCCGAAGCAGCGCGCCTGATCAAAGCCACGGAGCACACTGCCTACGAAGTTTTGCTCAACGCCGCGGGCGGTGATCTGGCCGCGCTGGGAGAGCGCCTCATTGCTGGTGATCCGGAAGTCCCGCTCGAGCAACTCGGCGGCCGCCTGCGCGAAAGCTCACGTGTCTATCTCAAGGCCGACGGCAGCGTGCTCTACGCCGCCCGCATCCTGCGCGTGGTCAACGATCCGCAGGGCAAAGAGATCTCGCGCGATGATTACATCGACGTCGAGGCCACGGTCGGTGCCGACACTCCCGCGCTGCCATGGACGGGCAAGCTGCTCGACGCGAGCGAGGTCGTTCATCGCTTCGCGCTGGTGCGCAAACTGCAGCTGCGCCACGTCAACGGTTTGACCTATGACTTCCTCTACGAAATCGCCAAATCACTGCAGGAGGCCAACAAGCTGCTTGTGGTCGGAGCGGGCAAGAAAGCGAACCAACCGCTGATCTTCACCCGCAACGGCTCGCCGTATCGCGGGTTTCTCGAAGGTCGCGTGGATGGCAAGGCGTTCCGCTTGGTCCTTCATCTCTCGAATCTGGAACTCAAGGCCCCGCCAACGCCGGCGGCAGGAGACGCGTCATGAGCTTGGCTTCCGCAGCCACCGCCTACGGCGGCGGCACGCTGTCCGAGCACGGTGCCCTCGCCGATATCGATCTCTTGGAACAGCTGCGCCGCTACAAGCGCATCATCGCCAAACGCTACCGCGTCGTGCCCAGTGAGCAGGCCGCGCAAATCTTGCCCGAAGGTCCGCTGCACGTGTCGACCAAGGTCGACGGCCAATTGTGGTTCCTGGTGGTTCGCGGCGGCAAGGCCGCTTTGTGCTCCTACAACGGGCGCGTACTCGAGGGCATCCCGCTGGTGGCGGCGCTCGCCCAGCGCATCGGCGCCCAGGAATTGATCATCGCCGGCGAGCTGCATGTCGCCATGGCGGAAGGTGCCCGCGCCCGGGTGCAACACGTGACCACGGTGCTCGGTGACGGCAAGCGCGCAGACACCTTGCGCTTCGCCGGCTTCGACTTGGTCGCCGACGGCGAACGCGATGGTTTGGCGCTGCCGTATGCTCAACGTCTCGCTCGCTTGGTCGAGATCTTGGGCGCGGACGGTGTCGTCCACACCGAAGTCGTTGAGCGCACCGAGGTCCCGCGCCTCTACCGCGAATGGGTGCTCAGCGACCGCCACGAAGGCCTCGTCGCGCGCAGCGAGCAGGGTTTCACCTACAAGATCAAACCACAGCTCACCCTGGATCTGGTGGTCGTGGCTTTTGGCGGGCGTATCACTGGCGCGCAGCGCGAGCTGCGTGAACTCACCGTGGCCTGCCTCGACGAAGATGGCTCGTATCAGATTGTCGGCACCATCGGCACTGGCTTCAGTGATGCCGACCGCCTCACCTGGCATCACCGCTTGAGCGGCATGATCGTCGACAGCGCCTATCGCATGGCCAACAGCGAAGGCACGCTCTGTCATTTCGTGCGGCCTGAGATCGTGGTGCAGGTGCTGTGTTCGGACCTGCTCACCAGCGATGGCAACGATCGCCCGATTCGCCGCATGCGCTTGACGCATGGCGACCAGGGTTGGCGACCCGTGGGCGAGCAGCCCACCGCGGTGTTGCTCCATCCCCGCTTCGACCGCGAGCGCGACGATAAAGTCGCTGATGCCGCCAATGTCGGCATGCAGCAGATTCTCTCACGCGTCAGCTTGGATGCTCCGCCCACGCGCGAACGCGCCGCGTTGGCCCAGGCCGAAGTCCTTGAGCGCGCCGTCTATGTCAAAACCACCAAGGGCGCCAAGGCTGTGCGCAAATACGTCGCCGTGCGCACCAACAAGACCATCGACGCCGGCTTCAGTCCCTTCGCCCTCTTCAGCACCGATTTCAGTCCGGGCCGCGCCGAGCCGCTCAAGACGAGTCTCGATGTCGCTGGCGACCTCGCATCCCTCAACGCCCATATCGCCGCCTGGAAAGAGGAGAATATCAAGAAGGGTTGGGATCCGGC
>CAYQAQ010000458.1:0-2743 GCA_964415495.1 uncultured candidatus Brocadiaceae bacterium
ATACCGGACCAAACACTGCCGCCGGTGGGGCCCAGGCCGGTCGATCCAGCTGGGCATAAAAGGTTGCGGCGTTTGCTGACGCCTTGGCTCCAATCGCTGCAGTTGCGAAGACCGCAGCGAGGCAAATCAGCAGCGTCCAATTCGATCGACGAGGGGCAGTGGGCGACATAGATGAGTATCCTGGCATGGAAATTGGATAGGCCTGATAGACCTCACGATCACCGCGCGGTGGATTCATGCGGACCGGAGCGGCCGTGCGAGTGACCAGTTTCTGGGCGACGCTTATCACTAAGACAAGCATGCTGCGTGCCGCTCCATTATTCACAAGGCATCCCCACGATACCTGCAGCATGCACACCCCCTGCCCACAATCACCTTCGCTAAACCCCGCGCTTGGTGCTACGCGACACGTGGCATCTCGCGCACATGCTGATTCACGATCGCGTGCAAATTCCGGTGAATACCATTGATCGGGTGGTCACCGACTACAGTGATTGCCAGCGCTACGGGCACACGTACGCATTTCCCATCGCCTTCCTCGCCTAGCCGATCCTGTTTCAGCAAACCCAGTTTCTTGCCCTCGAGGCGCGCGACGCATTGCGTCCCCTTATCGCCCTGCACCGCCAACACCGCACCGCCATCCGCGCTGGTACCGTTCATCCGGTAGGCGATGAACCCGACGGCGCATCGTGGCCCGGCTTGGTCTCTGCCGCGCCCGATGGCAGCGGCTATCTCGTCGCCTTCCGCGAGTTGGACGCAGCCGCAGACACGGGCCGTTTCCGTCTGCCTGGACACGCCGCGGACGACGCGCTAGCGATCGAGGACCTGCGAACAACGGCAGGTACGCTTCGACGCGGATGGTGCAGTGACCGTCGCGTTGGCTGATCCGGCTTCGTTCGCCATATGGCGCTACCGCTCAGCCTGAGCGGATCAATTGCGGTTGCCGCCGTTTAGCGTCCGTGCCGAATGATCTCCCACGCGGCGACCGGATCGAAGCTCGGGTGGTGCTTGGCATCGTGGCACGACCGGCAGTCGACGGTGCCGGTCGTGCGCACCGCGCCATGCGCAGCCGCGTGTGCATCCGCACCCGTGTGGCAGGCTTGGCAGTGCACATGCGCAATCAATGGCGCTGCCGGCGTCGGGCTCGGCGTCGTATGGCATTGGACACAGGCCGCGGTGCGATCGCCGGGGGCCAACCGATCACAGGCCTGCGCATGTGCACTCGCCTGCCAGGTCGCGTGCGCCTGCTGATGGCAGGGCATACAGGATGCGGACGGATTCTGTTCGGCTTGGATCGGCACCTGAGGCTCTGGCGGTAGCTGCGCCAACACCTCCGGCGCCGTCGGCCAGGTGCGATCGACCGGAATGGTGTGGCGGAAGCGGATGCGGTTATCAGCGGTCACGCCGAGGGCCTCGACCACCATGCCACGATCCAGCAACGGCCGCAGCAGGCGCTGGTGTTGCGTCTGAATCGCCACCGTGGGAATGATGACGAGCACGTCGGGCTGCGCCAATGCCGACGCCGGATCCGCCGTGATCACCACGGCCAATTCCGGAGCACGCTGCCAGCCAGCGGCGCTAAGCGCGGTTTCGACGGGGCCGGCTACCCCAACCTGAGCATCGGCGTCTGCCTGCCCGCTGAGCCATGCCTGCACCGGCATGGCACCGGCTTCGCGCGCGAGCCACGCTGGCAACGCCGCAAGATGCTCAATACCGCCCAATGATCCGGCTGAGCAGCCGCAATTACGCCGCTCACCGCGCAGGTCATGCAGCAGAAACACCACGCGCGCGACGCCCTGTTGCTGCGCTACCGTCAACGTCGCCAACAGCGCGTCACGCCCTTGGCCCAAACCCTGCGAGACGATCTGCACCTGCACCACCGCCGTACCGGCCGTCGTGCGCAGTCGCACCGTCTTCAGCCCCGGCAAGGCGCCGGTGGCGCGCAGCCACACTGGCACCGCAACCCCAGCCGGCAGATCCAGCGGCAACGCATCCAGCCCATGCAAACAACGGCAATCGGTTTCCACCGCCATCAAGCGCGCGGGGCGCTCCACGGTCAGAGCCAAGCGGAGTTCCCGTGCCGCATCGCCCTCCAGCTCGACGCGGACGTGAATCGGATGCACCACCGGTCCGACCGCAGCGGGTCGCACATCAGCACCCGGGTCCGCACCGAGCAACACCAGGGCCGCGATCACGGCCATGCCGCCAGTCAGTCCACGCCAACGCATCGCATGACCCATGCCGGTGGAGCGTGAATGCGGGTGTGACGCTGACAACCCACGATACTGGTGCCGTCGCTCTTGCGTCGAGACCGGTCAATCGCAGGGCGTCTCCCGACGCACCATCACATCATTCGCGGCCAGATAGCGCCCAGCCAACAATCCGGCCACGGGTGGGGCGTCTGCCTCAAGCCAGACTTCCATGCTGCATGGACCCTCCGCGAGCTGCAGGTGCAGCCCGTCCGCATCATCACAGGGCCAAGTCTGGGCCTGCACCCGCACGAAACGGCGACCGGGTGGGGCGTCAGCGCCCCAGAACGCCGTCAGATGATACGTACCGGCTTTGGTCACGGTCACGTTCCACACGCCGCGCAGGTCGCGACGCAGCCAGCCCTCCACACCTCGGGGATGGGGGATCGTGTGGGGGATCGTGGACACGTGGGGGATCGTGGACATGGGGGATCGTGGACGGGATCGTGGACATGCACCGATCTCTCTTGAGGGATCGTGGACATGAGGGATCG
>CAYQAQ010000459.1:0-2738 GCA_964415495.1 uncultured candidatus Brocadiaceae bacterium
TGATGATCGCCGATGATCTGGATCTCAATGTGACGGGCGCGCTGGACGTAGGCTTCGATGATGCATTCGCCGTTGCCGAAGGCGGCCTCGGCTTCGCGCTGGGCTTGGATCAAGCCCGACACCAGCGAGGCGTCGTTGTGCGCGATGCGCATGCCACGACCGCCGCCACCGGCGACGGCTTTGATCATCACTGGATAGCCGATTTTGCGCGCCACGGCCAAGGCTTCGTCGCCATTGGCAACCGGACCCAACGAACCCGGCACGGTCGGCACGCCGGCCTTCATCGCCGCTTCCTTGGCCTTGGCCTTGTTGCCGAGGGCATCCATGGAAGCACTCAAGGGCCCGATGAACTGAATATTGCAGTCGCGCACCACCTGGGCGAAGTGGCTGTTCTCGGAGAGAAAGCCGTAGCCCGGATGGATCGCATCGACGTCGGCCAACTCGGCTGCCGCGATGATGTTGTTGATGTTGAGATAGCTCTGCTTCGCCGCCGCGGGGCCGATGCAGATAGCGACGTCGGCAAGGCGCACTGCCAGCGACTCTTTGTCGGCGGTGCTGTGCACGACCACGGTCTCGATGCCCAACCGGCGACAGGCGCGGGCGACACGGACGGCAATCTCGCCGCGGTTAGCAATCAGAATACGTTTGAACATGACTCGGTTTCGGGTTTCAGGTTTCGCCTTCCAGGGCCGGGTCCCGACCATGCGGAACCAGCGGCCCGAAACGGCGCGTTCAACCGACCAGGAAGAGGACCGTGCCGTACTCGACCGGCTGGCCGTCGCTGACGCAGATCTTCTTGATCACACCCTTCACGCCCGAATCCGGTTTGATTTCGTTGAAGACCTTCATCGCTTCGATCAAGCAGACGACTTTGCTCTCATCGATGCTGGAGCCTTCGGCCACATAATTGGCCGCGTCCGGGTTGGCCTTCAGGTACACGGTACCCGGGATGGGCGAAATGATCTTCAGGCAGTTGGCAAAGGGATCGGCTTCGGGCACCGGAGCCGCTGCCACCGGGACCGGGGCCGCAGCGGGGGCGGCTTGGGGCGCGGAATGCGAGTGGTACTGCACCGGGGCTACGGCAGCCACGTTATGACCCGCCTTGCGCAGTTTCACCTTCAGGTCATCCGCTTCGACTTCGACCTCAACGAGGTCGTTGTCGCGCATGAGCTTGATGAGTTCCTTGATGACCTTGATGTCCATATGCCTTCCCAGGTGTGTCTACCCCACCACATCGAGTGGGGTGTCGGAAGGCCCGGACGGTAGGTATCCATGGGGGGTGAGTCAATCGCAGCGCTGCTGATGCTCCAACCCCTTGGTTAGCATTCGCTTACAAGCTCTTGCCGGGCTGGTGGATGCGACTGACACCAGGCTGGGCGCGCTAGCGGTTGCCGTGCGCCTGCAGCACCGGACGCTGCTGGCCCCATGCTGACCGTGATTCGTCCCGAGAGCCCCGCCCTGAACGACCTCGTGGGGTCGGTCGCGCATCGCTTTCGGCGCCTGGTCGAAGAGGCCGAACGCAAGGCCCGACCCTTCTACCGCGAGCGTCTCGGCCGCGAAGCCGGCATCACCGAGGTCATTGCCGAGGTCTTCGCCGCCGTCGAGCGCGATGGCGATGCCGCGGTAGCCCACTACGCCGCCGCCTTCGATCGCAGCAGCCTGGCCGCTGATGCCTTGCAGCTCCCCCTCTCTGCGGCCAGGGCCGCGTGGGATACTGCTGCGCCCGAGCTGCGCGCCGCGATCACCACCGCCATCGACCAAGTCACCGCATATCAGCAGCGCCTACTGCCGCAGGGCTTTGGCGAGGATCTCTCCGAGTCACTTGGTGTGCGCTGGCTGCCGCTGGACTCCGTCGGTGCCTACGTTCCCGGAGGTGCGGGTGGTTCACTGCCGCTGCCGTCAACGGTGATCATGAATCTGATTCCGGCCAAAGTCGCTGGCGTGCGCGAGCTGGTCTTGGCGACCCCCGCACGGCCAGACGGCACCATCGCGAGCGAACTCCTTGCGGCCGCGCATGCCGTCGGCGTCACACGCATCCTGCGCGTCGGCGGCATTCCCGCGATCGCTGCGTTGGCGTGCGGCACCGCCACCCTGCCCGCCGTCGCCAAGATCGTCGGCCCCGGCAACATCGTCGTCACCTTGGCCAAACGCCACGCCTATGGCTTGGTCGACCTCGACATGCTTGCTGGCCCGAGCGAGGTGTTGGTCATTTGCGATGAGACCGCCGATCCCGCGCATGTGGCCGCCGATCTGCTGTCGCAGGCCGAGCACGACGTGCTCGCCATGGGCATCTGCCTGACGATTGGCGACGGTCCGATCGCTGCGATCCAACGCGCAGTGACCGAGCAACTCGCGCAATTACCGGATGAACGCCGTCGCGTCGCCGAAGAAAGCATTGCCCGGCACGGTCGCTGCATCCCCTGCCGCGACCTCGCCGAGGCGATTGCCATCAGCAACCGCATCGCGCCCGAACACTTGGAACTGCTGATCGCCGATCCGAAAACAGCACTACCCGCGATCACTAACGCCGGAGCTGTTTTTGTCGGCCCGTGGAGTCCCGAACCCATCGGCGATTATGTCGCCGGCCCGAGCCACACCTTACCCACCGGCGGCACTGCGCGCATGTGGAGCGGCATTGGCGCCGACACCTTCCTCAAGCGTTCGAGCATCATCAACCTCAGCGAAGCCGACTTCCGCCGGCTGGCACCAGCAGGATTGACGCTGGCGCGCGCCGCCGC
>CAYQAQ010000460.1:0-2732 GCA_964415495.1 uncultured candidatus Brocadiaceae bacterium
CGATCCAGGCCGTGTACGTGCCTGCGGACGACTACACCGACCCGGCTCCGGCCAACACCTTCGCCCACTTGGACGCGACCACCAATCTCGCGCGCGGTATCGCCGAGAAGGGTATCTTTCCGGCGGTCGATCCCTTGGCGTCGACCTCGCGCGTGCTGCAGCCGCACATCGTCGGCGAGCGCCATTACAAGGTCGCGCGCGGCGTCCAGAACGTGCTCCAGCGCTACAAGGATCTGCAGGACATCATCGCCATTCTCGGCGTCGATGAACTCAGCGACGAAGACAAGCGCCTGGTGTCGCGCGCGCGCCGCCTGGAACGCTTCATGTCGCAGCCCTTCGCCGTGGCCGAGCAGTTCACCGGCATGAAGGGCATCATCATGAAGCTGGAGGACACCATCCGCAGCTTCGAGGCGATCCTCACCGGTGACTACGACACCCTACCCGAATCCGCGTTCATGTACGTCGGCACTATCGACGACGTGATCGCCAAGGCGGAGAAGCTGAAGCAGTAAGCCCGGCCTTCCGGACTTCCTTCTGCACTGCTGGACCTGAACCATGGCACTGACCGTCAAGCTGATCACTCCTGAGAAAACCCTGCCCGTGGTCGAGGCCGACCACGTGACGCTGCCGGCATTCGATGGCGAAGTCGGCATCCGGCCCGGTCACGCGGCCTATGTGTGTCAACTCGGCACCGGTTCGGTGCGGGTGAAGAACCAGAGCAAAGCCGATCAGACCTGGTTGATCCGCGGCGGCGTCGCTCAAGTCATCAATGATGAAGTGCGCATCCTCGCCGAGAGCATCAGTGAAGGCGTCGATGAAGCGCGTCTGGTCAAGCAGATCGTCGATCTCGCCAATGCCACCTACGACGATCCGGTGCTGAAGGCCGAGGCGCGTGGCACCGCATTGTGGGCCGCCGCGCAGTTGAAGAGCCTCGGCAAACAGGTGCCGCCCGAAGCGTCCAAGCTCGGACTCTGATTCCTCTGGCTGCCCGCGACTCAGCGACGGCCGTCTACGACGTCGCCGTCATCGGCGGTGGAGCCGCTGGTTTCTTCGCCGCGATCACCGTTGCTGAAGCCGCTCCGCATGCGCGCGTGGTCATTCTCGAAGCGACCGCGACCCCGCTGTCCAAAGTAGCGATCTCGGGCGGCGGCCGCTGCAATGTGACCCATGCCTGCTTCGAGCGCACGGCGCTGCTGGCACAGTATCCGCGCGGTGCGCGCGCCTTGCGCGGTCCGTTCGCGCGCTTCCAGCCGCAAGATACCATCGCGTGGTTCGCCGCGCGCGGCGTGACGCTCAAAACCGAAGCTGACGGCCGCATGTTTCCGGTCACGGATTCGTCGGCGACCATCGTCGATGCGTTACGGAATGCCGCACAGAGAGCCGGCGTTGAACTGCGGGTGGCGAGCCCAGTGCGTGCGCTGACGTCGGCCCCTGAAAATCCTGCAGGTTTTACGCTGAGCACAGCGCCGGGCGAACTCACCGCTCGGCACGTCATCCTGTGTACGGGCGGCAGTCGCCACGGTCACGAACTGGCAGCAGCACTCGGCCATACGATCACGCCGCTCGCACCATCGCTGTTTACGTTCAAAGTCAGTGATCCTCGTCTCGACGATCTTGCTGGGCTGAGCGTCGAAAACGCGCAGATCCGCGTGGACGTACCTGGCGCTGACCCATTAACGCAGCGCGGCCCGCTGCTGATCACGCATTGGGGCCTCAGTGGTCCCGCCGTCCTGCGCTTGAGTGCATGGGGCGCACGGGAATTGGCAGCGGTCGGCTATCGCGCGGAGCTGCGCATCGCCTGGTTGGGACAGGCGGACCTCGCTGCCGCGCGCGCGCAGCTCGATGCGTTACGGGCCGATCATCCGCGCGCGGCCCTCACCAGTCAGGCTCCTCCTGGCCTGCCGCGTCGCTTGTGGGAGCGCTTGGTCACGGCTGCCGTCCAGACCACTGGCCCTATACCCGCGACGTGGTCGCAGGCCAGCCGGCCCTTGCTGGTCGCGCTCGCTCGCGAATTGGCCGAAGGGCGATTCGCACTCATCGGCAAAGGTCCGTTCAAAGAAGAGTTCGTCACCTGCGGCGGCATCGCTAGCGACGAGATCGATTGGACGACGATGGCCAGCCGTCGCGTGCCGGGCTTGTTTATCGCGGGTGAAATCCTCGACGTCGATGGCATCACCGGCGGTTTCAATTTTCAAAATGCCTGGACCACGGGCTGGATCGCTGGCCACGCGGTGGCGCAACGGATCTCCGCCACGACCTGAAGACGCCTCAGGGTTTCTGCGCCGCCTGCGCTTCGGCAACCATGCGCTTGAACTCAGCGTCGGCCGCATCGCCAGCGGGTCGGCCCTGCCACTGCTTGGCGAAACTTTGCAGTCGTTGTGCGCGCTGCGCGGGCCGATCGAGGGCGAGGATGCCGTCCAACTCGCTGGTGAGATCGCCATCGAGCAGCGCTGCTGCCTCGACCGCCGTCGGCGCGGGTGACCAGTCGGCAATGAATTTGAGGAGAGCCCGGCCCCGGCGCGCCGCCGGTTGCGCCGCGATCGGCTCATAAGCGGTGCGCGCCAGCGCATCGAAGGTTGGCATGGCCTGTTCGGCCACGGGGTACGACTGCCAATCGCTGACGAATTGGCGCAAGGCGCGCGCCTGCATGGGGCCGGTGCGGGCGAGGATGGTTTTCACGTCTACTCCTGGGATCCAGGTTGCATTCTCCGGAATTTTACATGTCCTTGTTC
>CAYQAQ010000461.1:0-1248 GCA_964415495.1 uncultured candidatus Brocadiaceae bacterium
TGCCGAAGATGGTCTCAGCCAGGGCCTTGACGGTTTCGGTCTTGCCGACGCCGGTGGGCCCAAGGAAGAGCAGGGTCAGAATCGGGCGTTCGGGATTGCGAATGCCGGCGACGACTTTGCTGAACGAATCCAGGATCGAGAAGATCGCGCTGGTCTGCCCAATCACGCGCTGACCGAGCATGGATTCGAAGCGCGTCACCTGCGGTGAACGGCGGCTGGTATCGAGGACCTGTCCCGAGGCCATGAGCGACATCCTTTCAGCGGACCCGCATCGGGGTCGCTAGTATAATGTACGTCATATCTGGGGGCGGCGAAAGACCGGAACTCGCCAAGGCCGAGCGGGGCGAACTGCGCTTGCGGTCGCTGGCCGAGCGGCGACGGTATCAGACCAGGAACGTCGTCATGCCCATCGCTGCCACTGTTGCCGCCAACACCGTCGTCGCCATCACCTATGCGGTTGCCACCGCTGATGGTGAGCTGATTGATCGCTCGCAACCAGGTTCGCCGCTGACGTATCTGCACGGCCACGGTCAGATCATCGGTGGTCTGGAAGCAGCCCTCGTCGGCCGTGATGTCGGCGAGAAGGTCGAAGCGAAAATTCCGCCCGATCAGGCCTATGGCGTGCGCGAAGACGGCCTTGATCTGGAAGTCCCGCGCGAGGCCTTCCCCAAGGATGCGCCGCTGGAACCCGGCTTCCGTTTCCAGGCTGATCATCCGACCGAAGAAGGCCGTCAGGTCGTCTTCACCGTGCACGAGATCGAAGGCGATACCGTGCGCGTCAGCGGCAACCATCCGCTGGCCGGGCAGACCCTGAATTTCCAGGTCGAGATCGTCTCGGTGCGTGCCGCGACCGAAGAAGAGATCTCGCATGGCCATGTGCATGGCGAAGGTGGTCATCACCACTGAGGTGACCGGGCCGGCCCAGAGTGCTCAAGGCCATTCACGGCAATGGGTTATGATGGTGACGCCGGGTGCAGGATTTTCCGTCGTCGCGCCACGTATCGTTGTGAGGTAGACTGTCAGTGGCGTGCATCGCCCCGGAGGTCTCCATGCGCTATCTCCTTCTAATCTTGGGTTTCGTTCTGTGCCCGCTGGCGACCGCTGAGCGGGGCGATCAACCGACGGGTGAACGCAGCGGTGTGGACGTCGGTGTCATTGAAGAGGTCATGCCCGCACGGGGCGCCTTCGTGCTCAAAAGTGATAAAGGCCACATGCGCACGTATATGCCGCATTGGCGGGGTCGATTAC
>CAYQAQ010000461.1:1258-2728 GCA_964415495.1 uncultured candidatus Brocadiaceae bacterium
GGTGGTGGCTTCGATCCGGAGATCATTAAGCAGGTGCGGGAATTGGCGGTCGGTGATCGTGTGGAATTGAAATGGGAATGGGCAGAACGGTTTCGCGTGGTGAAAATGCGCCGCGCAGGTGGCGACAAGCCTCGCCCTGAGCAACCGGCGTGGGCGGGTAAGCCCGAGCACGAGAAACCGCACCACGAGAAACCACACCACGAGAAACCGCACCACGCCAAGCCGGAGGGCGAACGGCATCCTCTCGCTGAGCACCTCGAAGCGCAGCCCGCGCAAACCGCCGGCTGGATCAAGGGCACCGTGGTTCGCGTCGACCCCAAAGGTATGCTTATTCTCAAAGATGAGACGGGGGTCGAACATCGTTTAGTGCCGCATTGGCGCGGTGGGATGCCCAAAGAAGGTGGCGGCTTCGATAAGGCGATGGTGGAGTGCATTGCCAAACTCCAGCCGGGCCAGGCGGTCAAGGCGCGCTGGGAATGGGAAGAACGGCCCCGTTTGGCCGAACTCACCTACTGATTGGCGCACCTGCGCCGCGCTCTAGGCTACCACCCATGCATGAGCGTGGCTCCCTGCTGGCAGTGATTCCAGCTTTCAACGAACAGAACCGCATTGCGCCGGTGATCGCGGGGCTGCGTGCTCTCGGTCTGCCGGTGTTGGTGGTCGACGATGGCAGCCGGGACGACACCAGTGCGGTGGCGCGCACGGCGGGAGCGCACGTGCTGCGCCAAGCCAACGGCGGCAAAGGACGGGCCATCCTGAGTGGCAGCCAATGGGCTGTGCGCCACGGCTATGGCGGCGTGCTGTTGCTGGACGGCGATGGCCAACACGCGCCGCACGAAGCGACGCGCCTGATCGCGGCGTGGCGGCACGGCGCTGATCTCGTTATCGGGAGCCGCACCGGCTGTTCGCGGCAACAACCCTTGTACCGCAAATGCTTCAATCGCCTGAGCAGCCTGCTGGTCACCTTGGCCGCTGGTCAACGCGTGGTCGACAGCCAAAGCGGCTTTCGCTGCTGCGATCCGCGTTTGCTGCTGCGACTTCCCTTTAGCGGCTGCCGCTACGATTTGGAAACCGAGATGTGCGTGCTCGCCGCCCGGTCCGGCCAGCACATTGTCGAAATCCCGATCACGGCGATCTACAACGACAAGAAATCCGGGGTGCATCCGGTCTATGACACCTACCGCTTCTTCCGCGCCATTCTGCGCAGTGTGCTCAAAGGCCCGCGCAATGTCCAGTCGCCGAGTCGGCCATCGACGCTCACTACGACCACGTTGAGTTTCGATCCGGTGCCGGTCGGCGCCAGAAGCTGAGCCGTCGTGCGCGCGCCGCCGATCATCATCCAACTGCCGGACCAAGTGGCGAATCAGATCGCTGCCGGCGAGGTGATCGAGCGTCCCGCCGCCGTCGTGAAAGAACTGTGCGAGAACAGCCTCGATGCCGGTGCCACCACCATCCACGTGCGTTGCGAAG
>CAYQAQ010000462.1:0-530 GCA_964415495.1 uncultured candidatus Brocadiaceae bacterium
CTGCCAGAGCTGCGTAGCCGCGAAAGCGCGTCACCCGCAATCCGTGCGTGGTCGCGACGTCATCGCCCAGACCCAGCAGATCCAGGCCATGCCCGAGGCGCGCGCAGCCAACGATGGCGATGACCGTCAATAGCACCATGCCGGGCACAGCACTCCAGGCGGGCGTCTGGATGCCGCCTAAGGTCCACGCCAGCACCGCCTTGAGGGTGACCGCCTCGTCCGAGGCCGCGATCATCAGCAGATTCTTGGCGGCCGCCAAGACCGCCGCCAAGGCCACGCCCGCCAATAACAAGCCGGCTCCTTCCCGCACGCCGGCCACATGGGCGAGCACGATCACCAACCAGGTCGCGCCGAGAGCACCGATAAACGCGAGGATCGGCAAGGCCACGATCTCGGGCAAGAGACTCGGCAACAAGATCGCCGTCGCAGCGCCCAAGGCCGCCCCTGAGGCCGAACCCAGCAGATACGGTTCGGCCAGCGGATTGCGGAAAATACCTTGGAATACAGCGCCCGCCGCACCAAGACAGGCA
>CAYQAQ010000462.1:540-2713 GCA_964415495.1 uncultured candidatus Brocadiaceae bacterium
GCCGTCACCACGCGCGGCGCGCGCCACGACCACACCAAACGGGCAAACGTGCCATCGGGATCGCGGAACATCGCCGCCAAACTCTCGCCCCACAACGGGCGCGCACCCAACACCAATCCGAGCACAGCGGCGAAGACGACCCATCCACCGAGCATGACCATGCGGCGGTTCATGGATGATGCAGCACGGCAGCCAACTGCTCGACTCCGTCGATGATGCGTGGACCCGGGATCAGCAACAATGCGCGCGGCACTGCATAGACGCGTCCGTCACGCACGGCCGCGATCGCATCCCACCCGGGCCGCCGACGTAGCGCCGCAACGGTGGACGCATCACCGCAGACCACGATGACCTCAGGATCAGCTAGCAGCACCGACTCGCCGCTCACGGGCAAGCCGCTGCGACGACCGGAAAACACGCTGACGCCACCAGCCCAGCGCAACGCATCCGCGGTGTAGGTGCCATCCGCTGGCGTCGAGAAGCCGCTGGCTCCCGCTGAGCCGGTCTCGAGGTAACAGCGCACCGGCGCTCGTCCTGCGATGCCCGCGGCCACGGCGGCCAAACGCGCGCGCAACGTCGCGCTGGCCTGGGCCGCAGCCGCATCCCGCCCCGTCGCGCGGCCCAGCAGGGTGATATTGGTAAAAATCTGTTCGAGGTCGCGATGCTGCAACACCACCGCTGGAACACCCACGGACGCCAAGGGATCGAGCAGCGTGGCGGCCGCATGGCGGGCGGTGGTCAGGACCACAAGGTCTGCATCCAGAGCCGCGATGTGTTCCGCCGAAAATCCCAAGCGGCCACCGACGCGGGGCAAGGTGCGGACCTCGGGGGGAAAGTGGGTTTTCTCTTCAATGCCAATGATGGACGGCCCGGCGCCGATGGCATAGAGCAGTTCGGTATTGCTCGCAAAAATACTGACGATGCGCTGTGGCGGCGCGGCGATGCTGACGTGACGATCGAGACCATCGATCACCGTGGTAGCGTGGTCTGGCCCGTGCACAGGCTGACGCCCAGCCCAGGCGAGCAGGATGAGCCCGATCATCAGGGACCCGACCCACGGCATCAGAATCGCCAGTCGATCCCGGCCACGAATTCGCGTCCAGGCATACTGTTCCCCCGACCACCATTGGTGAAGGCAGGATTGGAAATATAGGGCTGCTCGTCTGTGGCGATGAAGATGGGATGATTATTCTCATCCAAGAGGTTGTTCACCGCCCCCCACACGGTCAGATTCCGCTGCGCATGCCAGCGGGCGGCAAGGTTGAACACCCAGAATGCGGCTTTGCGATGGACGAAATTGGCCGCTGGCTCACCAGCGGGAATGAGTAGGCGTTCTTCCGTGTCGTAATACATCGGCCCACGCAGAATGGCCCGAAGTCCGACGTCCCATTGACTGGTTTGTCCAACGGTGAGCCCGAGTGCGCCTTGATACTCGTAGAAGCGCTGGATCTTATCGCTGTTGGCAATGGCCGGATTGGCATCCTCATTTTCCAGGCGCCAATGGTAGGCACCATCCATTCTGATCTGCGCCAACCAGCCGACCCATCCCAAGGACGGAGCCAAGTCGTAGGCCACGGCGGCTTCCACGCCCTCGATGATAGCCTCGGCATCGCTGTTTTCCCAGCGGCTGACACCGCCACCCAGGGGAACGCTTGTGATGCGATCCTGAATGGCATTGCGGAACAGCGCGACATCAAGCCACAGCGCGTTGTTCTGCCACGTCGTTCCGATTTCGAGACCCAGATTGCGTTCAGGATCCAGATCGGCATTGCCGAGAGTCTGTCCACCCAGCACCGAGGTGAAATCGAGGGCCAATTCCGTCGCGGTCGGTGCGCGATACCCAGTGGCCGCCCCGACGCGCACGGTCCAGTGTTCGTCAATATGGAAGGCCAATCCGGTGGACCAGGTGAGGGCGTTGTAGCGTTCCGTACGCGGATCGAAGAGCGGGGCGTTCGGCGTTTCGATGATTGCTTCCTGGCCCCAGGTATACCGCAACCCGGCGCGGGCGATCAAGCGGTCCGCGAAGAAGCGTTGGGCATCTTCGACATAGAGACCCAGGCGCAGGGAGTCGGAATTCGCATCGAATGGCGCCAATTGACTGACTGGAGCGCCATCGACGCGGGTTCGCGAACGGGTGCTGCGCAAACGTGCGCGCTCGGCATCGATGCCGGCG
>CAYQAQ010000463.1:0-2709 GCA_964415495.1 uncultured candidatus Brocadiaceae bacterium
CAACTCACCGATCATGCGCACATAGCCGCCCGCCCATAGCCAACTGATACGATATTCCGTTTCGCCGATCTGCTTCTTCCACAGCGGCCGCCCGAAGCCGACGGAAAAGGCGAGCACCTTCACCCCCGCCCATTTCGCGAACAGGAAATGCCCCAGTTCGTGAATCACGATCACGAAGCAGAACCCGAGGAGAGCGAAGAGGACAGCAGCTACGGTAAGCATGGGCGGGCATGGTCGGGGGTTGGCAGGGCGGGTCCAGGAGATTGGGCCTGTATCCCTTCTTCTCGTCCTGCGTCTGGTATGCTCAGGGGCATCATACCTTTTCGGGGACATCCCTTGCTGGAATCATTGCCGGCTTCAATCCCATTCTGGCATGAGGGGACGCAGGGCGCAGGACGCAGGACGAATCACCCCAATTCCCGTTCAATCGCCGCCCGCTCTTCAGCCGATAACCAGCTGGGCAGCCGCTGGCCGCAGGCTCCGACGTGGCCGATGCGTGAGCGCTCCTCGGCGTCGAGCCCGCGCGGGGTCACGGTACCGCCAGCGCGCAGGTGCTCCCAGAGGCTGCCGATGGCCCCCGGCAGCGGCGCTTCGACGGTGCGCGTGCGACCGGAGGCGGGATCGGGAAAGGCCAGCACCGCGGCATGGAGCGCTTGGCCGCGCAGCTCGGCACAGGCCGGGCCATAGACCCAGTCACCGACCAGCGGATGGCCGTGATGGGCGGCATGAATGCGGATCTGGTGCTGGCGACCGGTGCGCAGCAGGACACGCAGCAGCGCAAATCCAGCCGGAGCGGTTTCCAACAACGCATAGTCGGTATGGCTTGGCTTGCCAGTGGCGTCGATGCGCATGGCGATCGATTCCTCGGAGGGCTCAAGAATTGGCTCGGTCCACGCGCCTTCGCTCGGTTCCGGCACGCCGTGGCAAATGGCGCGGTATTCTTTGCGCAAGGTGTGTGCGTCCATTGCCTGCGACAGCACGGTATGCGCCGCGAGATCGAGACTCGCCAAGACGATGCCCGAGGTATCGCGATCAATGCGATTGACCAAACGCACGTCGGCCGGATCGCCCCCTTGCTCGGCCAACCAATCTTGAATCTGATTGAGTAAGGTGCCGGTCAAATGCCGGCCGGCCTGATGGGGCAGCTGACCGGCCGGCTTGTTGGCGACCAGAAATCCTGGCCCCTGATCGAGAATCGCCAGTGGCGGCAGATCGCCGCCTGCTACCGGCGGCGGCAAGGGCGCATCAAGGACGATTATCTGCCCAGGCTTCAGTTTGGCGCGCGCATCGGTGATTACCGCCTCATCACGGGTGCAATAGCCCTGCACGATCCAGCGCGAGAGCAGGCCACGGCTAAGCGTGGGTAGGATCGCATGCAGGTACTTGTCGAGCCGCCAGCCATGGCCATGCAGGTGACCGACCGCGAAACGCACCACGCGGCGATCGGCGGTTAAGCGCCGCTCAACCCGGACTTCCCCTCGAATAGCGGCAGCTTCATCCATGGCCGCAGCACGATGGCGCGCGCACCGCCGACCGGAAGCGGCATTGCTTGAGTGATCGGGGCTTCTAGTCGCGAACCACCCTTGCCGTGGCCGCTGCACGCCTACCGTGCGCCGCCATGATTAGCGTCAGCGACCTGTCCATGTCCTTCGGCCAGAAGGTGTTGTTCGAAAAAGTCAGCCTGCGGCTGACTGCCGGCAACTGCTATGGCCTGATTGGCGCCAATGGTGCGGGCAAATCGACCTTCCTCAAAATCGTTACCGGCGAACTCGAAGCGACCACCGGCCAGATCGCCATCGATCCCGGCAAGCGCATGGGCTGGCTGCGCCAGGACATCAGCGGCTTCGAGGACCAACGTGTGCTCGACGTCGCCTTGCAGGGCCACAGTGAATTCTGGGCCGTGCAGAACGCGATGAACGCGCTTTACGAGAAAGGCGACTTCAGCGACGCCGACGGCGATAAGTTGGGCAAGCTGCAGGAGCGGCTGGAATCCATGGACGGCTACAACCAGGAATCCAACGCGGCGCAGGTGCTGCAAGATCTTGGCATCGCCCAGGATCTACACGACAAGCTGATGGGCGAGCTTGACCAGGCGCAGAAAGTCCGCGTGCTGTTGGCGCAGGCGTTGTTCTCCAAGCCGGATTTGCTGCTGCTCGACGAACCCACCAACAATCTCGACATGCCCGCTATCGTGTGGCTGGAAAAATTTCTCGCCGACTACGAAGGCTGCGTGGTGGTGGTCAGCCACGACCGTCACTTCCTCAACCGCATCTGTAACCACACCTGCGATTGCGACTTCCGCACCATCCGCGTTTTCGTCGGCTCCTACGACGTCTACGTCGCCCAGGAACAGCTCGCGCGCGCGCAGCGCAGCAAGGAAGTCGGCCGCGTCGAACGCCAGGTCGCCAAGCTCAAGAGCTTCGTTGAACGCTTCAAATCCAACGCCGCGCGTTCCAAGCAGGCGACGTCGCGCATGAAGCAGATCGATGCCCTGCAAGGGCAGAAGGTCGTGCCGTCGTCGCGCGTGGCGCCGCGCTTGTTCTTCAAGACGGGCCGGCCATCGGGCCAAGACGTGGTCGAAATCGAGAATGTCACTTTCCGCCACGAGGACGCGACCAGCGACATCTTTAAAGGCCTCAATCTGCGCGTCGACCGCGGCGACCGCGTCGGTATCGTCGGCCGCAATGGCGTCGGCAAGACCACCTTGGT
>CAYQAQ010000464.1:0-2708 GCA_964415495.1 uncultured candidatus Brocadiaceae bacterium
ATAAGCGTGCGACGCAGGACGCGGGACGCAGGACGCAGGACGCCGCGCTACGGACGCACAACGATGCACACAACGAAATCTCACAGCTCTCTCCGCCGCAACGCCAGCCACGCACAGAACATCGCAATCACCGTAAAGACGCCGAAATAGATCCACGCTTGGCCGACCACGGCCCACGGGATCGCACGGCCGGCGGCGAGTTCGGTCGCGATCGGAATGCGGTTGAAATCGGGCAGCACGGTCAGCATGAGCTCGAGTAAGCGGCGCAGAATCTGGCCGGGTTTTTCCCATTCCAAGGTGTCACGGATGACCTCGTGCGCAGATCCGGCAAAGCACAACGTCAGCGCTGCCAGCAAGGACACACCCAGATTGGAGATCGTCGCGCCGAACAAGCCCACCGCCGCCAGCAGACCGCACGACGCCAACAGCACTAAGCAGCCGCGCAGGATATTGCTGAGCAGACCGCCCGCGGGCACGGCGAGCAGCAAGCCGGCTTCCTTTTCGGCCACGACCACGACCCGCGATTCGATGCGCGTCAGTTGGATCACCGCACTGCCGTCCGCCGCGAGGTGTTCGGCGTGCAAGCGCAGGCGCAGGTAATCCTGGCCTAAATCGCGACTAGCGTTGTCGCGACTCTTGAGCACCAAGCGGCCGCTTTCGTACGCATTTCGCTCGAAACCGTAGGGACTGTTGGCGTCCAGGGGCAGAGCGATCCATTGATCACCGACCAAGGCGCGCACTTCGACCAAGGCTTCGCCGGAGGGCTGATCCGGCGATACACCGGTGACGCGCGTGCGCAGCAGCAGTTCGGCGCCGTCGCTGCCCGGGCGTGCGACGCGGTCGAAACGCCAGCGAATGCCGTTGCCGGGCAGACCGCTGAGCGACCACCGATCACGCGCGGCGGGAATATCACTGACTTCGCCGATCGCTGAAACCTGCTGCCACGCCACCGGGTCTTGCGTGGCGCGCATGACTGGACGGGTGTCAAAACGCCACGCCACGGCGAGCACGCCGGCCACGCTCAGCAGCGCCAAGCCACCGAGCAGCCACACCAGTGAGCCCAACCAGCGACCGAGCAGATACGACGAATGACGCAACGGCTTGCTGAACAGCACATAGCCGGTGCGCGCATCAAGATCACGCCGCAGCACCTGCGCGCCGATCAGGATAGCGAGCAGAATGCCGACAAAACCCAACGTGCTGGTGATCGCCAACACCGCGAGCTTCAAGCGCGCGCTGTCATCCACCGCCTGCAAGGCGGGCAGGGTGGCGAGAAAGCCGAGACCAATGACGACGAAAACCAACCACAGGCGTTGCCGGGTCAGTTCGCGCACGGTCAGGGCCGCGACGGCGGCGATGCCACGCAAGGCTCCGATCACGGGGCGGAATCCTTCCCAGCGGTCGGTGCCGTTGGACCTGCCACAATACGGCGGAAGTGCGCTTCGAGTTTTTCGCGCGGATGATCGACGCCGACCAGGGCGGTGCCGGCAGCGGCTTTGACCGCATTCAGCACCGCTTCATCGGGGCGATCGAGTTCAATCGTGGTGCGCGTGCTTTCGACCAACAGTTCGTCGACGCGGCCGATTTCGCGCAAGGTGCCCTGCGCGAGAATCGCGATGCGATCACAGACGTCCTCGACGTCGGCGAGCAAATGGCTGCACAACAGCACGGTCTTGCCGCGTTCTTTGAGGCGCACGATGAGGTCTTTGACTTCGGCGGTGCCGATCGGGTCCAGACCCGAGGTCGGCTCGTCGAGAATCACCAGATCAGGGTCGTTGATCAACGCCTGCGCGAGCCCTAAGCGACGCGCCATGCCTTTGGAGTATTCACCCAACCGACGGCGGCGGGCATGCGCCAGCCCGACCAACTCAATCAGTTCGCCGATGCGCCGATGCAGCACGTCGCGCGGCAGTGAGAACAAACTGCCAAAAAACTGCAGGGTCTCTTCGGCATCGAGGAACTTGTAGAGGTAGGTCTCTTCCGGCAGATAGCCGATGCGATGTTTGACCTGCTGGTCGGAGGGATCGCGGCCAAACACAAAGGCATCGCCCGAGGTCGGACCGATCAGCCCCAGCAGCAGCTTGATCGTGGTGGTCTTGCCCGAGCCATTGGGCCCGAGCAGGCCAAAGACCTCGCCCGGGCGGACATCGAGGGTGAGATTGTCCAAAGCCTTCACCCGGGGCCGGCCCCAAAAGTCAGTGTAGGTCTTGGTCAGCGCTTTGGTGCGAATGACGGCGTCGTCGGCCATGGCGGGATGGTGTTCACAGAGTGGCGTGGGGCGAGCGGAGAGTGGCGAGGGTACGCGCCGCGGAGTGAACCGCATGAGACGCCTCGCGCGCGACGGCGCAACCCTTCCTGATCCGATTTCCTTCCTAGGGCCTCCTCGCCACTCGCCACTCGCCGCTCGCCACTCTCGCCTCATCATACCGCCATGCGCGGCGTACTGATCATTGGCTCCGGACCGGCAGGATTGATGGCGGCGGAGACCCTCGGCCAAGCGGGGGTGGCGACGACGGTGATCGACGCCAATCCCAAACCCGGCCGCAAGTTCCTGGTCGCTGGCCGCAGCGGCCTCAATCTCACCCACAGTGAACCGATCCGCCGTTTCGTCACGCGGTACGGTGAACACAGCGCTCGTTTCGCGCGCTATCTCGAGGTCTTTTCGCCTGCGGATTTGCGCGCGTGGGCCGATGGCCTCGGCGCCGAGA
>CAYQAQ010000465.1:0-2698 GCA_964415495.1 uncultured candidatus Brocadiaceae bacterium
CGAAACGCTGCCAGCGAGCGAGCGCCGACGCATCGCTGATGTGCTCATTGATGGGTTTCTCGCGCAGTTACTCGAGGTCGGTTTCTTCCATGCCGATCCGCACGGCGGCAATGTCGTCTATGATCCCCAACCCGAAGGTCCTGCACGCCTATGGCTGATCGATTTCGGCATGACTGCCGCGATTACGCCGCGCGAAATGATCTTGTATCGTCGCTTTCTCGCCCACCTGCGCGAGAACGACACCGATGGCATGGTCGACGTTCTGGTCGAAATCGGTTTCGTCCTACCCAGCGCTGATCGTGACAAATTGAAAGCCATCGCGCGCGACGTCTACGACCAGCTCGCGCATCTCGATCCGCGCAGCTTCAAGGGCTCACGGCGGCAAACCGAACTGGCGGCGCGCATCAACGAATTCCTGCGCCGCATCGAAGGACTCGTCTTTCCCCAGCACACCCTGCTGCTCTCGCGCGCGACGGGACTCATCGAAGGCCTGTGCACACAACTGGTTCCCGGCCAAGGCTTTTTGGAATTGGTCAAGCCGCGCCTCGGTCAACTGACCTGGACCGTCCGCGCCCAAGCGCTGTTGGCGGACGTCCGTGATACGTGGCAACGCTTCCGCCGCCTGCCCGATCGCGTCGACGCGCTGGTCGCCGCTCAGCAACGGCCAGCACCAAACTTTACGGCGATGGTGGCCGCGCTGTTGTTGATCGCGGCGTTACTGCTGGAAGCGAGCACGGCGCGTACCATCGCTGCCAGCATGGCGGGCGTGGCGACGATCCTGGCGGTGTTGCGCTCAGGGCGCTGAAAGCACGGATGGACGCAAGGGCCAGGGTTCGTGCGGCGGCGGCTCCGTCACCAAGTGAACCACCTGATCCCGATAGACGAGTTCCTGATCGTCGCTGAGTGTTGGCAGAGAAATGCCCCATTCAGCGATCTCAGCCAGTGATGCGGGCCAGCGCCCCCGTTCTTGCGCCTGTTTCCGCACACTCTCATTAATCCGATGCACCCATTCAGTCAATTCGTGCAAGGCCACACCGGGGCTGACTAAGCGATCATCCTTCCAGTCATACGGCCAACCCCAGGGATCCGTGCGCCACTGTGGCTGCCCATCAACGGCATATATAGGTCCCCACTGTGCTTGAATGCCGACGGTATTGAGCGCCTCCGGGTCGAGGCAGTCCACCAGACTCTGGGTGGTCAACCCACGCGCCGCGCGATCCTGCCGGATCTTCCCCACCAATTCCTGTGCGTACTTGACCAATTCCTGGCACATCACGCCCTCAATGAACCGCGCCATTGGCGCCCCCTCGGTCGTCATCACTAAGCGATCTTGCCAATAGGCGAAGATATCGAGGCCGCGAAAACTGCGGCGAGCATGTTGCCGTCGCCAGATGAGCACAGCTTCGCGCTGATTCAGATCCGTCATCGCCTCGGCCCATTCGGTCAAAAAGGCATCGAAGGCTTCCGGATGCGTTTCATCCCAGCGGAAGTTAGTCGTCAACACTGCTGCTGTATGCTGCCACAGGTAGAAATCGTTTGGGATTTCCATGTTGCCACGGACCAGATAGCTCAAGGCCCGGTGAGGATCGGTAATGATGCCGTTCAAGCACACCGCGGCATGTTGATAGACCTCGTGGTAATGCGGGTCGAGGGCAAGCAGCCCATCAAACAAACGGGTAAAACCGCTCTGCCCACCGGCTACGGTGTCATCGCGACGATCGAATTGCAGTTGGAGATAGGCGAAGCTATCGATCCAGCGCAGCCGCTGTGCGCTATTGAAATGCCCGACCGCGAGCAACCGAATGATATCCGGCGAGGGCAGGAAACTCAGGTCCTTGCTGCGGATCTCAGGCTTCGCTTGCACAAAAGGACGCACATTCACGGCCAGTAATCCGGCCGCCAACCCCAGCACAGCAACGACAAGAAGGACAGTTCGCAGCACTGGTGAGCGCCTACAGTTGCTTTCGGCGGTATACCGCCACCGTGATGGTGATCAGCAAGGCGATCCACAAGCCCGCATACAGCACCGCTTCGCCAATGGTCATCCACGATAACGGGATGCGATGGACCGCTTCATTGCGATAAGCGAAGGTGCCGAGGTTTGGCAGCATGGCTGCCAAACCGGTGGCCACACCGCGTTGCCAACCGGACAGATGAAACATCAGTCCGGGCAAAGATGCCACCGCATGACCAAGGGCGTACACGGCCAACCCCAACACTGCCGCCAACAACGGACTGGTCAGCGCCGTCCAGCACAAGGCGACCGCCGCCATCACCAGCACCTCCAGACAGGTCAGCGCACCGGCAATGAGCAGCCAGCGATGGACTTCCGCACCGGTGAGGAGCAACCAGCCGCAGCCGATCAGCAGCATAGCGATCTGACCCGCGACCAAGGCCGCTGCGAGACCGAGATATTTACCGAAGACAAAATGCCAGCGCGCCATCGGCCGCGATAGCACCGTATAGAGCGTTCGCTGTTTGATTTCGACGTGGACCAGCGCGGTACCGGTCGCCACTGCGACCAGGACGCCAATAATGCTTTGCAGCGAGAACACCAAGTCGGTGGTGACGATGTGGCCATCGGTGGATGAGATCCAACCGACAACACGCGCCAGCAGGACGCCGAGAAAGTGGACGACCAATAAGGCGATAAAACTGCGTGACCGCACCGCTTCGCGGAAGGTCGCGGTGGCTACCA
>CAYQAQ010000466.1:0-2697 GCA_964415495.1 uncultured candidatus Brocadiaceae bacterium
GCTGCGGTCAGTCGTTGCGAACATCTCATCCGCAATCAGGGCTACGCGCGCTGCACTATCCGCGTCGATCGTCGCCCCGATCCGGAGACTCGTCAGGTCCACCTGACCTTGCATGTCTTCGAAGGCGATCTCTACACCGTCGACCGCGTCGATATCCACGGCAATTATCTGACACGTGACGCCGTCGTACGCCGTCAAATCCGCCTGCATCCGGGCGATCTGTGGAACGAAGACGCCTATGACCGCTCGGCGCGCAATGTCCGCCGCACGGGTTTATTCAAAGTAGCGCCGCCGATGGGCGTCCGGCTCGAGCGCGACTTCGACCCTGATCGACCGGGCAAAGTGGATTTGGTGGTCAACCTCAGCGAGGAATCGACCGGCAGCTTCCGTCTGCAATTAGGCTGGAGTTCGTCTTCGGGCATCTTCGGTGAATTGGGCTATCAGGAACGCAACTTTGACGTCATGAAAGCGCTGACGTTCAGTGGCTGGCGTGGCGGTGGCCAGACCTTGGATCTGACCCTGAACGCGGGTGAAGACACCCGGAATATCAGTGTCGGCTGGATCAATCCCTCAGTGTGGGATGGGCCCTACAGCCTCAATGTCAATTTCAGCCGCACCACCTCGACGCGGCTCGACTGGCGCGAACAGCGCATGGTCAGCAGTATCGGTATCGGACGCAATTTCCTCGATAACGATTTGCGTGTTGGCCTGACGTATGCCTACACCGATCTCGAGATCGACGAAGTCGATCTCGATGCCAACGACGAAGCCTTGGCCGGGGCCGGCAAGTACTACCTCAACACCCTGACCTGGCGCACGACGTATGATCAGCTCGATCATCCGCGCCTGCCCACGCGCGGCTTCCGGCTGTCCGGCGACATCGGCGTCAATGGCGATCCACTCAGCAGTTCGGACGACTATTGGCAGTACGGCGTCACGGCCGATCTCTTCCTGCCGATCATGCGCTTCTCGCTCGGCGGCACGATGTTCTTACATCTGCGCGAACGTTGGCGCGAATCGCAGGCCTTCGGCGATTCGGACGTGGTGCCCTTTTACGATCGCTTCTACGGCGGCGGCCCCAGCCCGCGCCATCGCGGCTTCGAAAGCGGCCGCCTCGGTCCGACTGCGCTCAATGCCAATGGCTTCGAATCGCGCATCGGTGGCGTGGTGGACACCTTGGCTACGGCTGAACTGGTCATCCCGGTGCAAGGCGAAGACGACAAGATCAAGATCGTGCTCTTCACCGACTGGGGCAATGTCTTTGCTGACCGCTCTGATCTTGACGCCTCAGAAATGCGCACCGCGGTAGGCTTCGGCGTGCGCTTCCCGATCGCCCTCCCCGTTGCTCTCGACTTCGCTTGGCTACTCGACGCCCGCGACGACGAGGATTCGAACCAGATTCACTTCTCGCTGGGCTACACGGGCTTCTAACGCATTGAACAGGAGACGCGGAGACTCCGAGGTCCGCAGAGGCGAGGAAATGGGCCACGCTCGCCATCGCTTCTCTGCGTGTCCTCCGCGTCTCTGCGTCTCCTGTTCATGCTGAATAGTCTTTACGGCAGTCGATGCCACCGGCGCAGCGACCATTCGATCGTCAACAACAGCAATAATACCATGAGGGCCCACGGCGTGTCCCATAAGCCGCGCGGCGGCAGGGTTTCCACGCGGTCGCGGGCGAGGTCGGGCAGATCCGCCACCAACGCAGCAGCGTCGCGGTAGACACGGCCACCCGTGGCGCGCGCTAAAGCATCCAGGGCTTCCGGGTCCGCGCGCGGATCACGCATTTCCGAGGACGGCGGTTGGACTTCGAGCTCACCGGCGTCGACCAAGCGTTCTTCGGTCCCATCCACCACGCGTAGACGCCAGTTACCGGCTGCTGGTGCGGGAATGGTGGCTGCAAAGCCATCATCAGCGGCGGTGAGGGGGACAATGATCTCCGCGCCATCGGGTCCGACCAAGGCGGCGACAACGCGGTCGGGCCGACGTTCGTCGCTGGGGCCGATCGGAGTCAAGGTCAACGTCACCGATTCACCGGGAATGACGCGCCGCGGTGTACCGGTCAGGCGCCACTGGTGATTGCCGAGGCGGCGGCCAGCACTGGCGAAGCGCAGCAGCTGGCCATGGAAGCGTTGCAAATAGGTATCGCCAACATTGCGCCGCCAGCGCCATGTATCGTCGACCGCGACGACCACCGCACGACCAGGTGGATATGGACGACTGACGACGCGCGGCGTGTCGGAATCGTCGACCATCAGCGCTTCACTGGCGGGACGTAATTCACCCAGCGGAGCGGCGCCGAATAACGGCGGGAGATCCTGCCAATCGATATCGCCGGGATCAAACAGGCCGATGGCCTTGGCGGCATCGGTGCGGCGCAAGCGTTGCTGGCGCTGGTCGAGGAAGCCGCGCGATAGCGCATCTGCTCCGGGCAGGCGTGTGGGCAGCAGTTCACCGAGGGGATGCCGCTGACGCTGACCGAGGCGTTGGCGAGTCGGACGCCGGTGCTGCTGTCGGACCATCCCTTGTTCAAGAGTGTGTTTGTGGATGGGGAGGGGGTCCGCTTCTTCCGCGCGGGCGACGCGGACGGCCTGGCCCGCGTGACCGCCGACGTGCTCATGGGCGAGGACAACGACCGGGTCCCCCGCTACGCGGCGCTGTCGAGGACGACGGCGGCGGCTTTCGAACGCATCGGCGGCG
>CAYQAQ010000467.1:0-2687 GCA_964415495.1 uncultured candidatus Brocadiaceae bacterium
CTGGGGACGTGTCTCACCTGACACCATCTCGATGGCAACACCCAGATCGTTACCGGCCTGACGGGCTCCTTGTCCCAGGTGAAGCCCCTCCGGCGAGTCGAGTGGGTCGTTGATCACCACGAGCACCCGATCCCGCGGCACATGAGACCACCACGCGACTCCACTCACGATGACCACGGCCACTGCAGCGACCGCAGCGGCGACCAACAGCCACCTCGCACCATTGGCGAATCGGTGCGGGGATCGATTGTCAACCAATGCTGTGCTGGCCATCATTGTGCAATGTTAGTACCAGCGATGTCAATAGGAAGGCTAAAAAAGCCCACGCAATCGGCATGACCCACTCAGCGGACGGTCAATCGAGTGACTGATGAATGCGCTTGAGCGCCTTGATCAGATAGCCGGCGGTGATGTGCGGCATGCCTTCGGCCCAACGATCCGCACCGTTAATCCACACCACGCATTCCGTGCCATCGGGCAGTTCAGCCTTGGCTGCACGGCTTTGGATCGCCTCGAAAAGATCGCGTCGCCAATCTTTCTCACCATCCTTGGTGTCGATCATGGTGGCTTCGAGCAGGTCAAAGGACTTGGCCATGACCATGTAATAATAGAACAGTCCCTGCTGTTCTTTTCCAGGCTGCATGCCGGGGTTGGCATCGAAGCGGTAATTTCCTTTCACCCAGTTGAAGGCGGCGTCCAAGCGCGGATCGCCCGGTTTAACGTCGAGGGCAATGTAGCTGGAGATCAGCTGGTAGGTCATTCCGCCATAAGGTTCGAGCTTGGGAATTTCTCCGCTCTCGTCTTGGTTCCATGATCCTTCCGCTTTGCTTTCGTCAGGACTGTACACGGCGCCGCCGGAATCTTTTGCCCACGGCATAGGATTGTGACTGCTGAGATCTTGGCAACGCTCTAGGAATTTGAGGGCTTTTTGCAGATGGGGATCGCTCGTGGGAACGCCGGAGCGAGTCAGGCCCTCAATCGCCATGCTGGTGTTTGAGAGATCTTCATTTCCTTTTCCGCGTGAACCGTACCCGATACCGCCATAGGTGATTGACGCGGGATCGTTGTTTTGAATGCCGAACAGGAATTGCTGCATGCGGGTGGTGCGCTCAGGGTCGAGACGACCCACGGTTGCCATCGCCATCAGCGAAATCGACGTATTATAATTACCGAGACCGCCATCTTCGGTGTAAATGCCGCCGTTTTCCTGTTGGTGTTGCCAGAGGAATTCGATCGCCTTATCCACCGCGGCATGATCTTTGCGAAAATACGCGGGTTGAGATTGCAGGGCATCAACCGCGAGCGCCGTAATCCCGAGGGCAAACTTGGCGCCAGGAGCAAACGCGCCATTCGGCTCTTGCTGGGCGGAGAGCCAGACCTGGGACTTGGCCAGCAAGTCTTCGATCTCAGCTTTGAGGGCGGCATTATCGGCAGCTTGGTCGGCGCCGAAAGCCGCGGGGATGCAGAGGGCGGCGCTCAAGGCGACGGAACACAGGGTGCGGAGCATAGGGAATTCCTTCGTGTACGACTTACTAGCATGCGCCGTGCCGACGATTGACCAAGGTGGGATCAAGCCAATGCGCACAGGCTGTGCACAGCACGAGCACGCTGCTTACGGGATGAACTCAGGGCGCGGCAAGGCCGAGAGCCAGTCATCTGCAGCTTCGACGCCGTCGGCCAGCGCGGTTTCGGCCCAGGTGCGAGCCTGAGCCAGATCGGCTGGTACGTCGGCGGTGCCATCTCGATACAAGACGAAGACCGCCTCCGTAGCCGCCAACACGCCCTGTTCCGAGGCGGCCCGATACCAACGCAGTGCATCGTGTGCATCACGCATCGGGGTATCGCGCAAGTGGAACTCAGCGCAGGCGATCTGGGCCTCAATGTCCCCGGTTTCTGCCGCGCTGATGAACCAGCGACGAGCCGCGACCGAATCGGCAGCCATACCGATCCCCTGCTCCGCGCAGGTGGCGAGACCGAGCAAGCTCGGCACGTGGCCATCATCGATAGCCAAACGGTACCAGCGCACGGCGGCGACGGGATCGCGGTCGACGCCGAAGCCGTCACGCAGACAGTCGGCATAGGCCGCCTGCGCATCCCCCCAACCATCGTCCGCAGCAGTACGTAACCACGCGGCAGCGGCAGCCGGATCATCGCGATAGGTCATCCCGAGCCGATACGCGGCCCAGGTCTTTCCGTTAGCGACGGCCTGCTCGAGCCACGGCTTGGCGGCGGCCACATGGGGCGAAACCTCGCCTTCACCATCGAGCAGCGACTCGCCCAATTCCAATTGCGCCTCCGGCAAGCCGAGCTCGGCAGCGGTGGTCAAATGGACGCGGATGTCGGCATCGGAAATATCCAGCTCTTCGGCAGCGTTGCGAAACAGGCGGGCGAGCAACAAGTGCGGCCATCCACTCTCAATGCCTGCGCCGGCCTGCTCCAATAACGTACGGGCCTGGAGATAATCCACCGGAACACCCACCCCGGCTGCGAAGCAACGCCCGAGATGATAGCTGCCGTTTAATTCACCCTGTTCGCTCGCGATCCGATACAGCTTGGCAGCCATGATCGGATCGGCGGCAGTACCATGGCCGAATTCATGATGCCACCCCAAGCGCCACGCGGCTTCCGGCTCGCCCTCTGCCAAAGCAGCCCGGTACCATCGCATAGCCTTGGTGAAATCCTTATCC
>CAYQAQ010000468.1:0-2687 GCA_964415495.1 uncultured candidatus Brocadiaceae bacterium
TCGCTCCACACACGCTTGATACCTTCGGCCAAGACATGCCAGCCCACTTTGAGCGGTCCTTCTTGTTCGCCTTCGTAGGCGAGCTCGATCTTGCCGGTCATCGCAGCGAGGCAGGCGGCGAGATCGACCAAGCGGGCACGGGGCGCTTTCTCGCCATGAATCAGGCCGCGCTGCAGGACGTTGGCATGCAGCGCTTCCAACGCCGCGATGGTCAAACGTGCCGACACGCCGGACGATTGATCGACATATTCGCTGCTGCGCGCGGCGCGGGCGCTTTCTTCGATGATGTCGTGAAACAGGGGCGGCACGACCGGTTGGCAGGAATCGACCGTCGCGCAGTGGGCTTCTTGCGTCATCACCGCGACGCCATCAGCGCGCTCCTTCGGATAGTGGGTGAGCACCTGGGCCCCGATGCGATCCTTGAGCGGCGTGATGATCTGGCCGCGCGCCGTGTAGTCTTCTGGGTTGGCGGTGAACACCAGCATCAGGTCCAACGGCAGCCGCAGCGGGATGCCGCGTACCTGTACGTCCTGTTCCTCCAGTATATTGAACAGCGCCACCTGAATACGGGGTGCCAAATCGGGCAGTTCATTGATGCAAAAAATGCCGCGATTGGTGCGCGGCACGATGCCGAAGGTCACGGCGCGTAGGTCGCCAAGATCATAGCCTTCACGATTGGCGCGAATGGGATCGATGTCGCCGATCAGATCGGCAACCGATACATCGGGAGTCGCCAGTTTTTCGCCGTAGCGCTGATCCCGGTCCATCCAGACGACGGCCGCCGCATCGCCATCGCGGGCGATAATTTCCTCGGCAATTGCACCGACCGGTGCTAACGGATGCGAGCGCAATGGATCACCAGCCAAGACCGGGACCTGCTCATCGAGGAAGGCGGCTAAGGCGCGGGCCATACGGGTTTTGGCTTGTCCGCGCAGGCCCAGCAGCAGCAGGTCATGTCCGGCCAAGACGGCGTTGACCACCTGGGGGATCACGGTTTCGCCGTAGCCCACTAAACCGGGGAAGAGTTCTTCGCCATGCGTGCCGCTGCGCAGCGCCTGCACCAGATTGCGGCGGAGCTCCGCTTTGACGCTGAGGGGAGCATGAACGCCAGTGGCGCGGAGCGCGCCCAGGGTAGCAGGGAGGACCATGGCCGCACGCTACACCGGCGTCGGACATGGCAACGTGGGAGCCTGACAGGCTGCTACGCCGCATTGGCCTCAGACTATTTGCGCTTCTTGACGGCTTTTTCAATCGCCGTGATAAAGGCATCTTGCACCATCACCCGCGCCGTGCGCTTGCAATTGGCGGGCACTAACAGCCAGGGTGCCTTGGGCGTATGGGTGCGGCTGAACATCTCGTTGATGGCCACCTCGTACTGACCCCATTTCTTGCGATTGCGATAATCCTCAGGATTCATCTTCCACTGCTTCAAAGGATCCTTTTCTCGCTTGGTGAAGCGGCGGCGCTGCTCTTCTTTATCGATATGGAGGAAAGCCTTGATCAGCACCACGCCGTCGTCGACGAGCAAAGATTCGAAATCGTTGATTTCCCGGTACGCTCGCCGCCACTCGGCGGTGGTGGCAAAGCCCTCGACCCGTTCGACCAAGACGCGGCCATACCACGTGCGATCGAAGATGGTGATGTGGCCCTTATGCGGCAAACGGTGCCAGAAGCGCCACATATAATGGCGGGCCAATTCCTCTTCAGTGGGCTTGCTGATCGAATGCACGCTGTAGCGGCGGGCGTCGAGATTCTTGATCAGACGGCTGATGGTGCCGCCCTTGCCCGCAGCGTCCCAACCTTCACACGCGACCACCACGGGAATGCGGTGAGCGATGATCTCAGACACCAAGCGCACCAGGATGACTTGGTTGGCGAGCATGCGCCGCTTGTACTCCTCCTTGGTCATGTTGACGGAGAGATCGACCGAGCCAAGGCGGGGCAGCTTCATGGGGGGAAGATGGCAGGCGAACGTGGCTCACGCAACCCTTTGTCAGGGGTTGGGATTGCGGTCTCGGCTCGGAACTCGTGGGCCGTTTCCCCGGGTATTGTCCCCCGGCGACCTCGGCCCAGGATGCCCGCCCAGCGGAGGTTTAGGCCATGCGTCGTCGTGATCTCGTCAAACTCGGATCTCTGGCTGCACTCGGGTCTTTAGCCGCCTGTGGCGGTAAGAATCCGGTCGCGGAGGGTGGCCCCGCCGTACAGACCACCAAGCGCTATCGCTGGCGTTTGGCCATGGTCGTGCCGCGGACGTTCCAGCTATGGGCGCCTGCGGTCGAAGCGTTTGCCGCCGATGTCAAACGGCTGTCGCAGGGGCGCCTCGACATCCACGTCCACGGGGCGGGCGAGTTGGTCGGCGCGATGGGCGTCTTCGATGCCGTCAAAGATGGCACCGTCGAAATGGGGCACAGCGCGGCCTATTATTGGGAAGGCAAATTGCCGGGTGCGTCGTTCTTTACGTCGGTCCCATTCGGTCTCACCGCCAGTGGCATGACCACGTGGCTCACCGCCGGCGGTGGCCAAGAGTTGTGGGACGAATTCTATGCGCCCTATGGCCTCAAAGCCTTGCCATGCGGCAACACCGGCATTCAGGCTGGTGGCTGGTTTAAACGACCGCTGGCGACCATCGACGATTTCAAAGGCTTGAAGATGCGCATGCCCGGTTTGGGCGGCAAGGTGATCTCACG
>CAYQAQ010000469.1:0-2684 GCA_964415495.1 uncultured candidatus Brocadiaceae bacterium
ACCACGGTGCCGTGGTGCACGACGAGCCCACCATCCTTGACCACATCGGTGACACGGATCTCAAACCTCTCGCCCAACATCGCCGCGCCACGCAGGCGACCGGTGTCAGCAACCTGACCACCGGACTCGGCATAGAAGGGCGTCTTGTCGAGAGCGAAGCGCACCGCAGTACCCTTGGGCGCCGCGTCGACCGCTTGGCCATCGACTTCGAGCACGGTGATCTGCACCATCGCCTCGGTGGCATCGTAGCCGATGAAGGGCGTATCGCCCAGTCGCGGCTTAGCCTCCTGCAGAGCGCTCGTGGCAAACACTTCGACCGTTTTGCCGCCCTGGCTGATCCTCTGGAATGCTTCCCAACGCACGCGGAAGCGGTCTTGATCGACGGTCAGACCTTCAGCCGTAGCGAGATCTTCGATGACTTCTTTGGGGAACCCATGGGTGGTGACCAGATCGAAGGCATCGTCGCCGGCAAAAATCCCACTGCCACGCTGACGATCCAGCGCGCGACGGAACATGTCCATGCCCTTGTCCAAAGTGCGCCGGAACAGCGCCTCTTCGGCCTGCAAGGTAGTCACGACCAAGTCCTGACGGCGTACCAGTTCGGGATACGCCGTGCCCATGGCTTCGACCACGGCGGGCACGATCTCATGCAGGCGCGCCTGGGTGACACCCAATTTGTCGATATCGAGCGTCGCACGCCGGATCAAACGGCGGACGATATAGCCGCGATCGGCATTGCCGGGCAAGGCGCCGTCGGCGATGCAGAACGCAATCGCGCGCAGATGATCGGCAATACGACGGGTATGCACATTACGCACCCCGGTTTCGCTGTCATTCGCGGCATCTTTGACATAGGGCACGCCGCTGACCGCAACCACTTGGCGGATGATGGTCTGAAAGACGTCGATGTCGAAATTGTTGTAGACCCCCTGCAATACCGCGGCGACGCGCTCCAGGCCCGAACCGGTGTCGATGTTGCTGCGTCCGAGATTCTCCAGATTGGGCGAGCCGTCGGCGTGCGGCTTACGCACATTGAATTCCGGGAACACTAAGTTCCAGATTTCGACGAAACGCCCGGTCGACGACGCGAGATTGTCATTGGGATCGCTATTCGTGCGGTGATCCCAGAAGATTTCCGAACAGCAGCCGCCTGGGCCCTCAGGCCCTTCTTTCGGCGCATTTGCCGGCCAGAAATTGTCGGCATCGCCAAGACGGAAGAGGCGGCTGGCGGGAATCCCCACCTCGTCGTGCCAGATGCGGTAGGCTTCATCATCGATGATATGCACCGAGATCGACAGCCGTTCGGGGTCGAGCTCTAAACGCTTGGTGAGAAATTCCCACGCCCAATGGATGGCTTCGCGCTTGAAGAAATCGTTGAACGAAAAGTTGCCCAACATCTCGAAGAAGGTGTGGTGACGCGCCGTGCGTCCGACGTTCATGATGTCGTTGGTGCGAATGCACTTCTGCACCGTGGTCGCGCGCGTGAACGGATGCGCGCCGCGCCCAAGGAACATATCCTTGAACTGCGACATGCCGGCAACGGTGAACAACGTGGTCGGGTCGTTCTCGGGCACGAGCGAGGCGCTGGCGTAACGGACGCACCCCTTCTCAGCGAAGAAGGCCAAGAAGGCCTCGCGAATTTCGGCAACCGTACGAGGCACCTGGCCCATGTCGCATCCTTACCCCCGCGCGGCGGCGGGGGCTCGACGGTAAAACTCGCAGCGGGGGCAGCAAGGGTGGGGCGGGGCCGCCGATTCGCCCACAACCGCCCACAACGACATCAGGCCCACCGAAAGGCGGGCCTGATGTCGTTTTTTGGTCGGACCGACAGGATTCGAACCTGCGACCTCTACCACCCCAAGGTAGCGCTCTAATCCAGGCTGAGCTACGGTCCGATATACCGCTGTCGCGGTGCGGGATCAGGTCTTAGAGGGTCCAGGAGGATCGTCAATGGTGGGCCCACGGCCCCATTACAAGGGCTTGCGTCGATAGGCCATGATCGCCGCTTCGGCGCTGGGCGCGAAGTCCATGACCTTGTCGAGCTTGGTGACCTGGAACAAGGGCATGATCTTGGCGTTGACACCGGCCAGGACCATCCGCCCTTTGCAGACTTTCACCTGCTTCACCAACGCCACCAATTTCCCCAGCATGGCTGAGGACAACGCCGACACCGCTTCGCAGTCGATGACCAGGCTGATCTTCGGATACCGATCGGTCAATTTCATCAGCTCAGCGCCCAAGAGATTGATGGCCTGGGCATCAAGCAGGCGGTCCTTCTCGATCCGCGCTAAGACCACGTGGTCATAAGCCGTGGTGATAAGAAAATCACAAGCCATGGATTCCTCCGAAGAACATGAACGATATCGATGGGGACCTGATCATTGGTTTTCGGCCTGGGTTTCGATGTGGCGTTCGAGCACCGCCGTCGCGCCTGAACGGAAATAGGCCAACCGGTCCAGCCATTCGCCCATGATGCGAATGCCGCGCCCGTGCTCCAACAGCAGGCTGTCCGGGTTATCCTGGTCTGGCACCCGATCAGCCGTGAAGCCTTCACCTTGATCGCTGACGTGCAGCACCCAGGCATTGCCAACGTGGAACAGCTCCATGCTGAAGGTCAGGTTGGGGTCGCCTTCATTGCCGTGCAAGATGGCGTTGATGCGGCCGAAGTTTTGGCCAATGGCAAT
>CAYQAQ010000470.1:0-2657 GCA_964415495.1 uncultured candidatus Brocadiaceae bacterium
AGCGGAGCTGGCCCGTGCTGCTGCTATAGTTGCCGCCGCGACCGACGCGGCTTGTGCAATCCCCCGTCGTCCATGCGGCTCCATCCGTCGGCGCACCCTGGTAGGAGCTCTGGTAGCAATCCTGCACCCATTCCCACACATTGCCGTGCATGTCGTAGAGGCCGAAGGCGTTGGGCTGGCGTGAGCTGACCGGTTCCGGGCCACGGCTTAAAGCGGCCTGACTTTCATACACCGCCGCAAAATCGCTGACGGTCGTCAGGTCGAGATGATTGCCCCACGACCAGGCGCTGATGCTGTTGGCCGCACACGCGAATTGCCGCTGCTGCGCGGTGGGCAAGCGGAGTTGCGCGGCGCTGCTGAGATTAAAACCATTGATGACGCTGAGCACCAAGCTGTGGCTCAAATTGTAGGCGGGACGGGTGTCGTCATCGAAGATGCCGGGATCAAGAATGGCCGCATTAATCTGGGTCCACGGTTTCGCGCCCAAGGTCAGCGTCTTCCACTGGCCTTGCGTGGTTTCGAACACCGCCAAGTAGTAATCTGCGGTACCCAGACCTTGAATACGTCGGAACGCCATGTGCGTGGTGCGGTACTGAGCATCGGCGATATCGTCGAGCTCCAGACGCAACGCCGTACTGCCGTTATCGAGATTCAACACGATGTATGGCGCTAAGGCCTGACCCACTGCGCCACCCGGTCCACTGAGGCCGTTGTTGCCGGAGGAGCCGGTACCGAGTCCAGTATCCGGTCCGCCACAGGCCGTGAAAAGAAACGCGAACATGGCGGCAGTCGACCAATGACGGATGTACATGTCAGCCGCCTCCCGACACATTGCGGACCTTGAGCAGCACCGGCTGGAAGGTTGCGCGTAACGGTCGCGGTGGCGGTTGGTCGGCATCTTCGACGGTGAGTAAAAGTCCGAAGTCGTAATAGCTGGTTGCGCTTACCGGCACTTGTGGCCACGACAGCACCCAGGTGGTGCCGTTCCAGGCAATGGTGGGTTGCTGCGCGGGCGCGAAGCTGGTGGGATCGAGACCAATAAGAGTCAGGGCGCTAATCGGATTCGCGACGCCAGCGGTAAAGGTGAGCGGATAGCTCAAGGAATCGCCCGCAGCGATCTCGAACGGCGGGTTGGAGCGGATCGCCGGTGCTAGCGCGTCGAACGCATCGGCGATGACGACGTCATAGGTGACCACCGTGGTCGGAATGCGCGGCTGGCCGTACCATATTAACGCGCCGGGCGGACCCAAGTCGGTGACCGTGACCGCAAATGAATCAGAACCGGTACTGCCCAGGTCAGCGCTGTAGGAAAAGAAGCCCGTCGTGGCATCGATACTCAGGGTGCCTTGGGCTGGAGGCGTGGTGACGACGAAAGAAAAAGCGCTGTCGACATCATTGACGGCGACCGAGCCGGTGCGGGTGATGCCGGGCAAAACGACGATCGGCTCTGGGGTGTCGTTGATGGCGGGCGCAGTGATGTCGACGCGAGCATTATCATCATAGAGCACCGGACGGAGGGTGGCGGTCAGGGTGTTCGAGCTGCGACTCTGGGCATTGGTCACCGACAAAGTCATACGCCGATCCGCAGAGGTCGGATTACGGCCGCCGATGCGGCCCTCGATCATCGAAATCAGGTGTGCCACCGTTATGGTCGAAACATTCTCGCCGATAGTGACGGTCATGGTGCGTTGACCGTTGGCATATGCCCAACTGGCGATCGGAGTCCCTGCTTGCGTAATCGTGCGGGCAGTATGATCAAAGGCCAGACTCGGATCCCAGTATGAGACCCAATCACTGTGGAATTCAATGCGGTCGAGATCGCTATCGGCGATGGTGCCCGGCGCGACGGAGATCGGTGTTGGTATGGTAATATTAACGGTGATGGTTCCGGTTTGACCTGGACCCGTGAAGGTGGCACTGCCGAGATTATCCAGAGACGTATCGAAAAACTGGGGAACCGAACGCACGACCCGAGGCGGAGTCGCTGCGAAATCTGGAGGCGTCACCAGGCTTGTATAGCTCGCGTAGCCGGCGGGCGGCACCCAGGGAAACAGGTCGCTCGTCCACAGCACGTACGGGATTCCAGCCAGGTTGTAGACGTTATTGCGCAGGTCTACCGGAACGACCGGGTCATTCCAGTTTGGAGCGTTCACCGTGAGCGGATGATCCTCGAACATGAGCCAAGTCTGTGCCGCAAAGAAATAATTCAGAGTTGGTGCTGATTGGGTAATGGCATACGACTCATTGCTTCCGGTCGGCGTCGCATTGGCGAGCACATTACCGGCCAAATCACTCAATCCCCCGGTCGAGAGCGCCAAACCCAAATTGCCGGTGCTGGCGCTGAAGATGCCCGAAACCGTGATCGTATACGAACTGCCTGAGCCGGTCAGCCCGACTGGCGTGGTGGCCGTTACGCCGCCGCCCAGCACTAAGGTGAAGTCACTGGGATCGACGCCAATGACGCTTTCACTGAAGGTCACGAGGAAGCGCACGGTCGAGGCGCCGGTCGGACTGCCGTCAAAGCGCACGATGTCAGCGATCCGCGGCGGGGTTACGTCAATGGCATAGATTTGACTGGCTCCGGTGGGCACTCCTGATCCCAGGGCATTGCCAGCCGCATCCGTGATGCCGGTGGTGGTGGTGGTCAAGGCCAGGGT
>CAYQAQ010000471.1:0-2656 GCA_964415495.1 uncultured candidatus Brocadiaceae bacterium
TCGATGGGGGCGGGCGAAAGCGACGCCGGCCAAAGACTATAATCGCCAACTCACGCCGGGTGCGCTGGCGTTGGCTGAGATTTCTGCCGATCGCTTACCACAGGTGACCCTGACCCAGGCGGATCGCGCGGCCATCGCCAACGCGCTCGAACACAGCTTGCGTTTTCTGGCGCGCCCTGGCTCACAACGCTTCTATCCTATCGCCAACATCACGCATGAAGACGTGCGCCGTTCGTGCGACAAGCTGCTGCAGTTGTTGCGCACCACGCCGGATGATGCGGCGCTCTTTGCCGCCATTCGTCGCGATTTCCGGGTCTTCATGAGTGTCGGCTGTGACCAAGAAGGCACCGTGTTGTTCACCGGGTATTATACGCCCATTTTCGACGGCAGCCTGACCCCCGACAGCCGCTTTCGCTATCCGCTCTATCGCCGGCCGGCAGATCTGATTACCGCACCAGGCGATCAGATCGCTCTGCAACGCCTACCCGATGGCAGCTCACGGCCGTATCCGGCGCGCGCTGAACTCGAAGCGAGCGGCGTGCTGCGTGGACTCGAACTGATTTACCTGAGTGATCCCTTCGAAGCCTACATCATTCAAGTCCAGGGCTCGGGCAAGATTCGTCTCAACGACGGCCAGATCATCGATGTCGGCTACGACGGCACCAACAACCACCGCTATCACCCGATCGCCGAGGATCTGATCCGCGATGGCAAGATCCGCCGCGAAGAACTGTCGTTGGCGAAGATGCGCGAACATTTCCGCGCCCACCCGCAGGACGTCGCGATCTATTCGGCGCGCAATCCGCGCTACATCTTCTTCGCCCGCACCCAAGGCGGCCCGTTCGGCAGCCTCGGCCAGCCGGTCACCAAGGACGTCACCGTCGCCACCGACAAGACGATCTTCCCCCCCGGTGGTCCGATGATCGTCGCGACGCAAACCGCCGATGCGAGCGGACGCCCAGTGCCCTATAGCGGCATTCGCGTCGACCAGGACACCGGTGGTGCGATTCGCGCTCCCGGCCGCTGCGATCTCTACATGGGCGAAGGTTTGGCCGCAGAAATGCGCGCCGGCTTCCAGTTCGCCGAAGGCCAGATGTATTATCTGATCGCGCGCTGAGGCCACCATGGCCAGCGCGCGTCGCTATCAGGTCAAAGCGATCTTCGGCCCGACGCTGCAAGGTGAAGGCGAACACGCGGGCGCGCCCTGCGTCTTTCTGCGTCTGGCTGGCTGCAATGCCTGGGACGGGCGCGCGGAGACTCGCGCCGCCTCGGCGTGTCCCTACTGCGACACCGACTTTCGCGGCGGCGAGGCCCTTGATCTCGACACCATCCTCGCTCGTCTCGACGCCCTGTCGCCCGCGCGGCACGGGTGCGTGCTCACTGGCGGCGAACCATTGCTACAAGCCGACGCCGACCTGCTAGCTGCCCTCGGCGCGCGCTTCGCCTGGGTCGACATCGAAACCAATGGCACCAAGCCCTGCCCGCCGCGACCCGGGAATGTTTTCGTCTCGTGCAGTCCCAAGCTGCTGCCCCATGCCCCGATCGTGGTCGAGCCCGACTGGTGGAAGATCCTGATCCCGGATCAGGAACGATTCCTCGCCACCGCCCTCGCCAGCGGCAAACCGGTCTTCGTCCAGCCCACCTGCCCCGACGCCGGGCCCGGTGGCCCCGCTTACGACGCCAACATCCGCCGCTGCCTGGACCTTTGCTTCCAACACGGCTGCCGGTTTTCGCTGCAGCTGCACAAATGCTTGGGCATAGAGTAAGGTGCGCTGGGGCGAAAATCTGAGGTCATGAAGCCTTCGTCAAGGCTGACGGCATTCAGAAAGAATGACACTCAAGGGCTGGCGTTCGGCATCCTCGAGGAGCTGCAGATGAACCGGCATGGTAGGCTCGGGCTGCTGGCCATTTTCGAGGGTCGTGATTCCGACCAGGAAGCCCCGGTATTCCATCGACATCGGCAGACCACCGCCAGCCGCCTCACCGAGTTCCTCTCCGAGCCGCTGGGCTTCTTCCTGAGACAAACCCAACCAGATGGCCGCATAGGTCCCCGGAGGAAGGTGGATGCGTCGTTCGCCTTCGCTCCAGGCTGGTGGTGGCAGTTCGCCCACTGGCGATGAACGTCGCTGACGTTGATGAGCCAATTCAGCAACGGGAACACCCGTCGCCACGTCGAAGAGCAACAGCGCCGATGTGGCCTGTGACGCCGCCAGAACCTTCTTCGTCGTCTCGCTCAGCGGCGAAACCTGCAGAGTCAGAGGCTGCCGCTTCGGAAGGTCCACCGTGAGATGTTGCCACCACTCCAAGGTGAGAGGGTGAATGGGGATAGCCCAGCCACCACTTCCCGCTGCGGAGAGGACCATCAGCACGGCAGCTTTGCCGACGGGCAGACGTGGTCCGTGTTCGACGGACTCCGCACGATGGAAGGTTCCATCTGGTCCGATTTCCCACGACCCCAGGTCTTCCGGCGTCGGCCAGCGACCGGGCCAGACCACGGTTGCAAACCAGGGACCGCCCGCATCGGCGCGCAACGCCGCTCCACCCTCAGTGAACCGCCCTTTAATGACCACCATGTCACTTGCATCGTTGCGCTCAGGTGCGGCTGCGGTTGCATCAACCGGAGCAGTACCCCCAGCCGCACCGCCGGGAGCAGCCA
>CAYQAQ010000472.1:0-2653 GCA_964415495.1 uncultured candidatus Brocadiaceae bacterium
CGCAGCATGCCGCGATACCCCATTGCCTCGGTTTGGATTTCGGCAGCAAGAGCGCCCACTGCGTCGTCGTCGATGTGCGCACACCATGCCGGCTCAGATCTATCGCGCCCTGATTGAAGGCTTGGCCATGGGCACGCACATGGTCATCGACACCTTCGCCGAGCACGGCGTGCCGATCACCCGCATCGTCGCCAGCGGCGGCAGGCCCGACAAGAACCCCCTACTGATGTAGGTCATGGCCGACCTCACTGCCCGCCCGATCCAGGTCGCGCGCTGAGCCCAAGCCGGCGCGGTCGGCGCGGCGATCTACGGTGCCATCGCCGCTGGCCGCGCTGCCGGCGGCCACGACGACGTCACCACCGCCGCTACCGCCATGGGTGGCCTCAAATCTTTGCATTTTAACCCCAATCCCGCCCACCGCACCCGCTACGACGCCCTGTTCAGCGAAAACCGCCGCCTGCATGACTTTTTCGGCCGGAGCGATCCGGTGATGCGGAATTTGCGCGCCTGGGCGGGCTGAACGCGGAGCGAAAATCCCGGGAAAATCCGAATCATCCGGGAATTACCGTTTGCCTGGAGCGCCCCGATCCAGACCCTCCCGCGCCCATGACTGAAACCGCGCCTGTTACGTTCACCACCTTTGGCCTGACGCCGAACGTCCTCAAAGGCGTCACCGAGGCTGGCTTCACCGAGCCGAGCCCGGTCCAGCGCGACACCATTCCGCACATTCTCGCTGGTCGCGACCTGGTCGCCTTGGCGCGCACCGGCACCGGCAAGACTGCCGCCTTCGGTCTGCCGGCGCTGTGCCGCATCGACACCAAGAAGCCAGAGATCCAGATGCTGGTCATCGCGCCGACGCGCGAACTTGCGGCCCAGGTCAGCGATGAAATTTTCCGCCTTGGTCGCTTCACCGGCGTGCGCTGCGTCACCGTTGTCGGCGGCCAGTCGGGCTACCGTCAGGTCGACATGATCAGCCGTGGCGCGCACGTCTGCGTGGCGACGCCTGGCCGTCTGCGCGACTTGCTCGAATCCGGCCGCCTGCCGAAGTTCGCGCCGCGCATTGTCGTGCTCGACGAAGCCGACGAGATGCTCGACATGGGTTTCATGGAGGATCTGGAACTGATCCTGTCCAAGCTGCCGGCCGAACGGCAGACGCTGTTGTTCTCGGCCACCATGCCGCCGGCCATCGCCAATCTCTCGGGTCGCTTCCTCAAAGATCCGGCGCGCATCGATCTCACTGGTGGCGGCACCGTCACCACCGACATCCGCCAGCACGTCGTGGTTGTGCAACAGCACGAGCGCTTCGAAGCGGTCGCGCGCATCCTCGACGGTGAAGACGAGGCCAAGGTCATCGTCTTCTGCCGCACCAAGATCGAGACCTCCGATCTCGCCAATATGCTGATCGGGCGTGGCATCGCGGCGCGCGCCATTCACGGCGACATCGAACAAGACGAGCGAACGCGCACGATCAAAGCCTTCCGCGACAACAAGTGCGACGTCCTGGTCGCCACCGACGTCGCCGCGCGCGGCCTGGACATCGGCGGCGTCAGCCACGTCATCAATTGTCACCTGCCCTTCGACCGCGATTCCTACGTCCACCGCATCGGCCGCACCGGCCGGGCGGGCAAGACCGGCATCGCCATCACCCTGGTCACGCCGGCTGAATTCCACGCCCTGCGCCGCCTCGCGCACGCGATCAAGGCGACCGTGCTCCCGGCCGAGGTCCCGACCCTGGCCGAGCTCACCCGCCGCGACGGCAAGCGCTTGGTCGAAGCCGCACGCGAATCCGACGTCGATCCCGCCGCCGTCGAAGTCGTGGCCGCTCTTACTGCCGAACTCGACCCCGTCGAAGCCGCTGTGCGTCTGGCCTCCCTGCTTCTCGACAAGCGCAAGCGCACCGGCCCTGAACGCGTCGGCCTGGGCACCGACGTCACCCAGAAGCTGCTCGCCGACAAACCCCGCCCCAGCTACGCCCCCGGCCGCAAGCCGCCGTATCGTGGCGGTGGCAATAGCGGTGGTTACAGCGGTCCGCCGCGCCGCAGCGGCCCACCGCGTGGACGTCCGCCGGCGCGTTGAACGCCACGATTGCCGGGTGCCGAACAGATCCGAAGCTCAGCGCGATTCGCGCTGAGCTTCCTCATGATCCCTCATCATGACATTTCGCTATACAGGCCAACCATATCGCCGTCCTGGTACGGCAGCTGAGTGCGGCAACCGTTGCCCTCCCCGCATCGTGTCAGATCCAAGCGGCTGAAGAACAGCATACCGAAGGCACACTCGAACAGTACGTCCTGTTCGGAGATGACACCGTCCCCGCTCTGCTGCTCGTACAAGCGATCGCGAGTGGGCCGTATGCGGACGCCGTGCACAAACGCGGTCCTGGATTGCATCACATCGGCTGTGTCTGCGATAACATCGAGCGCACCATCGCCGATGGTGCGGCCCGACGGTTTCTGCTCTATCCGATTTCACTCGCCACCAGGGCGCAACAGGTGGTGTGGCTCTGCCGTCCCAGGGTTCCCTTTCTGGTCGAACTGACGCAGAATCCCGCTGCCAATGCGATCAGTCATTTGCCAGTTCACCTCTCCCTGCCGCAGGGCACTAGTGTCCTGACACAGAAATCCTTATCATCCTGCTTGCCCGCGCCCGCCAT
>CAYQAQ010000473.1:0-2635 GCA_964415495.1 uncultured candidatus Brocadiaceae bacterium
GCGTTTCCCTGCTGTTATACTGCCATGTCCCGACGACGTCCACGCGGTCCGCGCGCCAAAGGCCCCGCCGCCATTCTCTTCGCTGTGCTCGGCTGCGGGGCTTTCGGCGCCTGGCTCGAGCGCAGCGGCTGGGTCTATGCGTGGTTTCCCAACCTGCTGCCACCGCCGATCACCAGTGGCGAGCCGCACCGACTGCTGCGCATTCGCGACGGTGATACGATGGAGATCCGCTATCACGATTTGCGTCTGGCGGTGCGCCTGCGCGGTGTCGATACCGCTGAATCGGCGCATGCCGACGTCAGCCGCAACACGCAGGCCGGTGCTGCCACCACGGCGTTCGCCCGCACGCATCTCGCCGATGCGTTAGTGCGCATCGAATTCGAAGACCGCCACGGCATGATCAGCACCGACCAGTATGGGCGGGCCCTCGGCTATCTGTGGATCGTGCGCCCCGAGGGCGACGAGCTGTTCAACGAGACCCTCGTTCGCCACGGCCATAGCCGTTACGAAACCGGCTATGGCGTCTCGACCCGCCACCATGCGCGTCTCGTAGCGGCCGAGCAGGAGGCACGAGCCGCTGGTCGCGGCGTCTGGCAGCGCTAAGCGCGTCAGACCGCTTGCGATTGGCCGACCTCCAATCAGCATACGGCGCATCGCGAGTGCCCCGCCTCTCTCGATTGCTTTGGACCCACAACCGCACCACCGCAAGGCAGCCGACTACACCATCGGCGAACTGATCCGGCGCCTGCTGGCCCTCGGTTGGCGCTATCGTGGCGGCTGCTTACGCGTCCTCATCCTCCAGGTCGTCTTGCTTGTACTGGGTGTCGGCGGCCTGTCGCTGACCGGGCTCGGCATCGACGAACTGCGCTTCGCCCTCGATGGTGGCGAGTCGCCGCGCTGGCCCTTCGGCCTGGGACCGCCGCGAACGTGGACCGCGCCAACGCTCATCGGCGTGGTCGGTGGTTTGATTCTGCTCATGGCGCTGGCGCGGGCGGCGCTGAATTACAGCTACAGCATGGCGGTGCAGCGGCTGATCCATCACGACATCGTCGCCAGTTTGCGCTCGGCGGTGTACGACAAACTGCAGCGCTTGTCGTTCCGCTTCTTCGATGAGCACGCCTCAGGGTCGCTGATCAATCGCGTCACCGGCGACGTGCAGTCGGTGCGCTTGTTCGTTGACGGCGTTTTGATTCAGACCGTGATCATGGTGCTGTCGCTGGCGATTTATCTCGTCTACATGGTCTCGCTCAGTCCCGTCCTGACGGCCTCCTGTCTGGCCACCACGCCGATTATGGTCTGGGCGTCGTCGCGGTTTTCCCGTCGCATCAAACCGGAGTACCGCCGCAATCGCGAACTCGCGGATGCCATGGTTGAACGACTCTCGGAGACCGTACAGGGCATCAACGTCGTCAAAGGATTTGCGCGCGAGGACGATGAACGCGCGCGCTTTACCGCTGCGGTGGACGAGTTGCGTGATCAACAGAAGCGCATTTTCTGGCTGGTATCCGTGTTCGGTCCGTCGGTGTCGATGCTGTCGCAGGTGAACCTGGTCATTCTCATCGGCTATGGCGGCTGGTTGGTGGCGCAGGGTGACCTGCCCTTGGGCTCCGGGCTCATCGTCTTCGCGGGGTTGCTGCAGCAATTTTCTGGTCAAGTGACCAATATTTCGACCATCGCTAATAGTGTACAGCAAAGCCTGATCGCGGCCCGGCGTGTTTTCGAGATTCTCGATGCTCCGATCGACATCGCCACACCGGTCGATGCCATGCGCGTGCCGCGCGCCACCGGTGAACTGCGCTTTGAAGGCGTTGGATTTTCTTATCGCCCGGGCGAACCGGTCATCACCGGCGTCAACCTGGTAGTGCCCGCCGGGGCGCGCGTCGCGGTCGTCGGTATCACCGGTTCAGGCAAGAGCACCTTGCTGAGCTTGGTGCCTCGCTTCATCGACCCGAGCGAAGGGCGCATTCTCCTCGACGGCATCGATTTACGTCAGATCGACCTTGATGATCTGCGCCGCAATATCGGCGTGGTGTTCCAGGAGAACTTCCTCTTTTCCAATTCCATCGGCGCCAACATCGCCTTTGGTCGACCCAAAGCGACGCACGAGCAGATCGAACGCGCCGCACGCATCGCGCAAGCGCATGAGTTCATCAGCGAACTGCCGAAAGGCTACGACACCGTGCTTGGCGAAGCCGGCATTGGCCTATCGGGCGGCCAGCGGCAACGCTTGGCTTTGGCGCGCGCGCTGCTGCTTGAGCCGCCGATCTTGTTGCTCGATGATCCGACTGCCGCCGTCGATCCGGGCACCGAAGCCGAAATCCTCAGTGCTATGCGCAGTGCCACCCAGGGTCGCACCACCCTCATCGCCGCCAATCGTCTGAGCACGGTGCGCGACGCCGACCTCGTGATCGTTATCGACCAGGGCCGCGTCGTCGAATCCGGCACGCACGTGGAACTCATGCATGGCGCCGGGTATTACGCGCGCATTGCGGAATTGCAGCTGAGTGGGCGGGGGGAGAAATGATGCGTTTTAAGCATCGTCCTTCGTCCTGCCTGTGGGTGCGTCGTCCTGCGTCCTGCGTCCTGCGTCCTGCGTCGGCCTGTGCTGAGTCATTGGAAAGAGACGGTGTATCCT
>CAYQAQ010000474.1:0-2630 GCA_964415495.1 uncultured candidatus Brocadiaceae bacterium
CGTCGCGCGCACCAAGCGGTGGATTTCGCGCACCACGCCGGCGATGTAAATGGCCAGAGACACACCACCATACAGGACGAGAGCGAGTCGGACCTCTTGGACCGGTTCGCACAGGGGGGGCTCATTGGAAACGTTCGCTTCACGCATGGGCATCGGTTCTATAGAGCACCGCCAGCAGCTCCACTGTTCCTCATGCCGGACAACCTGTGCGACCTCAGAAGGACCTGTGATTGTCGAGTGCATTGGCATGTGAAGCTTGGTAGGGTCCAACCTACGTCCGGGCTCACTGTCGTCTCACGCGGCTCTGCGAGCATGACCACCGGAAGGGGCATAACATGCTGCGATTTCTTCTGCTCACCGCGCTCACCATCCCGGCCTTGCGGGCGGCTTACATCGATGTTGATTTCACGGGTATTGCGGGCACTCAGTTGTCAGCGACCTTGGATGAGATCCTCACTGTGCCGGCAGCGGAAGGCATGCCCACCGATCAGCCGCTTATTTGCTGCACCCGCATATTGGTGTATTGGCAAGGCATCAACACACCGCCCTTGGTGCGCTTCCGTGGTGTCCCGGCGCTTGATCGCATGGCGATGCTCGCTGCCAGCGGGGCAAAACCGACCGAAACCGTGTGGGGTACCGGCTATCGTTTGCCCAATCTGCAGGGCTACATTGCTGTAGCTCTCGAACGTGACGAGATCCTCGCCGGATCGCCAGCGGTGCTGGCCGCTTTAACGGAAGCACCTGCGTGGCCCGAAACCTTCGAGCACATCATGTCCTTCAAAGGACTGTCATCCGATCTCAAGTTGGGTGATCTCGCGGACGAACTGGTCGACATCGACTTCACCTGGCCGCGCGACAACAAATTAACGCTGATCTCACACGCGCACAGTCGGGGCGATGCCAAGGCCGTGTTGCGCTATATCGGCATCCGCCGGCCCTTGGTCCATGCCGCTGCTGGCCTGGGCATCGATAAAGCAGACTTTCCCTCACGGTTGCTCGCGGCGACGACGTGGAATCGGTCAGGGAATCAAATCCAAGCCAGTTTCAATCTGGATGATGCGACGCGCATCGAGGCAGTGGATTACCTCACCAAGTCGTTGCGCCGGCATCTGAATAAGTATCGCAACCCACCGCCGGAATAATGATGTCGGCCTCGTAAGGGAATCTGGTGGGAGGTGTGGCTGAACGTGCCGCCGCCAGCGCATGCAGGAGCAACCCGCTGGCAACCAGCGGGTCGTCTTCTTTCATCAGGAAACCATGCGGGTTGGCATACAGACCATCCGCGCGCGGCTCCGGAAACGCGGCCATCATGGCTAGGCGCCAGACACCCGGTCGATGCTGAAAGGCCGCAGCGCGTGCGGCGAGATGATAGCAGCGCACGGATTCGTGCCAGTTGGTATCACTGGTGACCGGAATGCCGGCGGGGTAGAGCCAGCCCTGGTTGGCATCGAGCCACGCGAAAGCAGCGTTCGCATGCGCCGTTTCGCCGCACAGCTGTAAGGCAATCGCGCCGTCGGCGGTGGTCGAGGCATAGCTGGTGCTCCAATGGCCGGGACCGCCTTTGTTCGCCGGCCACACCACTGGACTGAGATAGAAGCCGCCGTCAGGCGGTGGGGCTTCCATCGGCAAACGAGTGCGATCACGTCGTTGGCATAAGGCAAGAAAGGTGATGGCGCGTACCACTGTGTCGGCATCCAAGGCCTTCGCTTCCGCCAGCGCGGTGAGCGCCCAGCGCGTATGCGCGAGATCGGTGTGTCCGGCTGCGCCGGGACTGGTCACCGGTCCATAGCCCCAGCCGCCATAAGCGCGGTGAGACGGGCCGATGCCGTGGGCATCCTGACGTTGGCATGCGCGCAGCCAGTCGACCAAACCGGCGATCCGTTGCGCATCACTGGCGTCGCCAGCGCGAACCAAAGCGATGAGGGCAAACGCCGCACCGTAGGTCGGATATCCTGGCAACACGCCGTCCGCATGCGCGAGTGCTCCATCGACGGCGGTGCGTAAAAATTCGCGCGCCTTGGCGATGCGGTCAGCGTGCTCGCCACGCACGTTCTCCGGCAGTCCCGCCAACCCGGCAAGAATTACTGCCGTTAAGCACGGGCCATCGGCGAGCATCGCATAGTGCTGGCTGCGCCACGCCCCGTCGGCGTTCTGCACGGTCACCAGTGCTCGTGCCAGACGGCGTGCGCGGTCCCTCACCGCATCGGCTGCACGGCCGCACGCGGAGGAATCCGCGTGCGGCAGCAGGTGGTGCGCGGGGTGCTCGTGGGCGCCCAGGGCCAGCGCCGCGCACAATGTGGCCGCCAGCACACCCGCACGCGAATTCACGGTGTCGCCGGAACGTGGGCCACGGCGGCGATACTGCGCAGGTACGCAGCTTCATCGCCGACGGTCATGACTTGGAGGACAGTGGCGGTGCAGAACGCCGGACTGGTGATGCAGTGGTGACCACTCCATGAACCGTCAGGGTTTTGTGCCTCGGCAAGGAGTTTACTCATCGTGGTCATCCATGCGGCATATTCATCGCCGCCATCGATGATCAGCGCTTCGCTGGTCATGAGAAAGCTGAGGAATTCCTCGCCGCCATTGTTGCCGAAACCGGACAGCAGTCGACGGTCGTTGAGAATACG
>CAYQAQ010000475.1:0-2622 GCA_964415495.1 uncultured candidatus Brocadiaceae bacterium
ACTGACCGGATCGGGATAGAGGCGCAGGGAATCGGCGCTGATGTCGCGCAGCGTTACCAGCACCGCCGGTGACGGCGGCCAGGGACACTCGTTGGTGTTCAGCTTGAGGCAGTCGTTGACCTGCTCGCCCGGAGTATAGGCAGCCATCGCGACCACCTCCCGCCGCAGATGACGTAGGGCACCCTGATCGCGAAAGAGCGCTGGATTGGGCGGGACGTGATCGGACATCGTCGTCAGCGTGGAGGGCGGCTGTCAGGCGGCAAGGGCCGCCGCCATACCCGGGCGACCCCACGGCTGAGCGTGATGGTCGGTTGCAGCCCCGGAATCAGGCGCCAGACCCCGCGCAGATGGCGATCTGCGCGCAACGCCGGCAGCCAGCGCAAGACCAGCAGCAGTGCGGGTAGGCGCATGATGGTGCTGACCAGGAAGAGGCAGCGGAACTGGCTGTCGTTGAACTCGGGGAGCCACACCAGTAACTGCCCACCAATAAGGGTGGCGATAACGATGACCAGGGCGCACACCGTCTGGTGGTAGCCGATGAAGCGCGCGCGATCGGCCGGATCGCGCGAACATGAGAACAGCAGCACGCCGACGGCGCATTCCGCGATGCACCACGAGACACCGCTGAGGACCTCGGTCAGCACCAAGAGCGGAAACGAGGTCGTCAGCGCCCAGCCCACCGGCACCAGTGCAATCCCGGCCACCGCGATGCGCAGCATTGCGGTGGGCCCGAACTGATCGACCAGTCGCCCGACCAACGGAAAGGCGGCCAGTCGCACCGCCGCGCTGACATAGACCAGGGCGGTGTAGCGTAACGGATCATCAGCCAAGCCGAGGCCACCGTTCTCGGTACGTTCCAGCCAGTAGGGCAGAAAATACGGCCCGGCGAGCATGACGCCGAAATGCAGCACCGCCCACACCAGGGTCCAACGGCCGAGGTCGCTGCGATTGATGCCTTTCAGGAAGGTCATGAAGTCGCGCGATTCCTGGCGCGCGAGCTTGGCGGTGTCTGTATTCATGCGTTGTGGTTTCACCACCGGATCGGGTGACCGCATGATGAGCCACGTGCTGGCGAGCCGACTGATCACCGCGATGACGATCAAAACCTGCAAGCCGAACCACGATTCCGCCGGCGTCCACTGGCGCATGATGAGCATAAAGAGCAGCGCGAATGCCAAGCGCGCTGCGTGGAAAATCTGGGCGCGATTACTGGTGAAACGCCCGCGCACTCCCGGTGGCACCAATCCGCCCATCCACGCCAACCACGCGGGTCCGCCAATGGCGCCGACGGAATTGACCAGCATGGCACAACACAAGGCCGCCCACATTGCCCACGGCGCACCGGCGAGATGCGGCGGAATACTGAGCCCGGCGATGCCAATGATTAGCACCACGCAGGTGATGACCACCGCACGCCGATTGCCGCCCATGCGGGCAATGATCGATGCGGCGATGGGCCCAAGTAACGTCGCCGACAGCATCGGTGCCACGGTGAGCAACCCGATCAACTGATCGCTGGCATGCAGTCGTACTTTGAGCAGCGGCACCAACCACGCTTCGAGAAACGCCATCATGCCACCGACCACGGCGCCTTCGATGGCGGCGAGGGTCAGGCCGCGGGCGACGGGGCCTTAATTGAGTCGGTGGAGAAGCGGTTTCACCGGTTCTACGTCCTAGGTCTTAGGATTGTGCCGACAGCTCCGCCCACCGCTTCGCGACCTGCTTCGCCGCCGCTTCAATATCGGCGGGACTGCCTTTCGCCAAATTACCGCCCATGCCGACCGCGACCGCACCGGCAGCATGCCACTCGTGTAGATTCTCCAGGGACACGCCGCCGGTGGGCATGATGGGAATCTGCGGCAGGGGGGCGCGCAGGGCCTTGAGGTAATCGGGGCCGACCAGCGAACCGGGGAACAATTTGATCACGGTGGCCCCGAGTTGCCAAGCGCGCACGACTTCGGTCGGCGTGATCGCGCCGGGCAGGATCGGCACGTTGATCTGGCGCGCGTGCGCGATGAGCGCCTCGTCGGTGTGCGGGCTGACGATGTAGGTGGCTCCGGCGGCGACGGCGTCGTCGAGCTGGGTGGTGGTCAATACCGTGCCGACGCCGATGGCCGCTTCTTTGGGAGCCTTGGCCGCCAAGCGCTCAATGGCGCGGCAGCAATCGGGCGTCGAATAGGTGACCTCGACCCCGAGCACGCCGCCGCGCAGCAGGGCTTCGCCCATGGCGACGGCTTCATCGGCACTGCGGCCGCGAATGATGGCGACGATGCCGACGTGACGGAGGTGCTCGATGAAGGACATGGGTGGACTCGGTACGATGTGGGAGAAGGAAATCGAAAGATTCAGCCGCCGCCGACCAAGGTGACCACTTCGACGCGGTCGTCAGGGTGTAGGATCTGCTGGGGGTGATTGGCGCGCGGGACCAAGTTGCGATTCACTTCGACGGCGACCCGTTTTCCACTGAGGCTCAACGTGGCGATCAGATCGGCGACAGTGGTGCCTTCGGCGAGCTCACGAGGTTCATCATTCACCGTCACGCGCATGGGCGGCAGTGTGGCGGAGGTCATGCCGGTGCAACACCAGCAAGGCCCAATTCCCGCGCCTGCGCCAGGACCAGCG
>CAYQAQ010000476.1:0-2619 GCA_964415495.1 uncultured candidatus Brocadiaceae bacterium
GTGCAGCAGACGAGGGGCTGGGCGGTAAACAAAAGAACCCCCAGCAAACGCTGGGGGTCTTTCATTCCTGGTGCACGGGAGGGGACTCGAACCCCTACGAGAGTTACCTCACTAGCACCTCAAGCTAGCGCGTCTGCCAATTCCGCCACCCATGCGTGCAACGGGAGGGCGGAGCCTATAAGGGGTGTGGAGGGCGTCAATGGCTCCCCAATTTTAGTCCTGGGTCCCGGGTCCTAGGTCCTGGGTCCCCCATGCAGAGGTATCGTGTCGATCGAACGCAACCACATCGGATTTCTCGAGCTCATACCCCACGGCAGCGGCAACACCTGCACACTAAACCGAAGTCCTGGGTCTCCGCCTGCAGACGTACCGTCGTCATTGAACGAAACGATCTCATCAGCGGATTCCGAGCGCAAATCCCTACGGCAGCGGCAACTCCCGCACACCAGACCGAGGAACCAGGACCTAGGACTTAGGACGCGCCGTAAGGCGCCAGAGCACAACTTACCGTCGACCGCCACGGTCCGCATAGCTGCGCACGACCGGCTCCAGCAGCTGGCCCGGACATGCGGTCGGGACGAAATCTTTGTGGCAGAAAATGGTCTGCCGGGACGGCGTCAGACCATACATGCGACACAGACGGTCGAGCAGATTCTGCATGCCGACGAGTTGACGGGTGCTGGGCCGACGACGATCGAAATCGCCGAGCAGACAGATGCCAATGTTGCCGATGTTGTTCGGGCCGGTGGCGTGGGCGCCTTGGAAGCGGATCGGCCGGCCTTCGAAGACGCGACCGTCGTCACCGACGATGAAATGGTAGCCAATACAGGCGAAGCGCGTGTTCTTACCCAAGCCAGCCATGTGCTGGCGTTCGATCTCGCGTAGTGAGGCGATACTGTCGAGCAGCGACACGCTCATCTCGGAGCTGTGGTGCACCGTGATACGATACGGCTTGACACCCATCGGATCGATGAGCTTCTCATTGATCGGCACCTGGGCCCACGCGCTGCGCGGGATGTACCAATCGGGCGTGTCCACCACCGGTGCGGCCGGTGCCGCTGTTGGTCGCGTCGTCACGCCGGGAATGCGCAGCATTTGTCCCGGACGCAGCTCCGCGCTGCGCAGGTCGTTGGCATTGATGATCAAGCGTGTGGTAATGCCATACGCGTCAGCGAGACCCCACAGGGTTTCGCCCGGCACCACGCGGTGATCCAGTCCGGCCGGTCGCGTATCGACCGGCACCGGACCGCTGACGGACTGACCGCGCCGACAGGCCACCGTCACAACCGCGACGGCAAACAGCAACGCGAGAATCAGGACCAGACGCATGATCAGCGTCTTCTACCGAGACGGATGCCGCCGACCAGTGGTTTCAACAGACGCGGCGTGCCGACCTGCATCGCCGCGATGGTGCGCGTCGGCTCAGCCTTGGCACGATGGGTGGTGTAGCCCTCGACGGGTTCCTCCTCCAACTCCATACCGATGTGCTTCTCGATTTCGATCAGGAACTGACCGTCCTCAGGCGTGATGAAGGTCCGCGCCACGCCCTTGGCACCGTTGCGAGCGGTGCGGCCGATGCGGTGCACGTACTCTTCGGGTTGCTCGGGGATGTCATAGTTCACCACGTGCGAGACGCTCGGGATGTCGAGGCCACGCGCCGCGACATTGGTCGCGATCAAGCATTGCAGCGAGCGCTCACGGAATTCCTTGAGCATGCGCTCACGCTTGGTCTGCGGCAGATCGCCATGAATGGCGCCTGCCGACATACCCTTCTTCTTGAGCACTTCCGCCACGCGATCGGTCTGATGCTTGGTGCGGCAGAAGACCACCAACTGTTCGGGGTTCTGGGTCTCGATGAAATGCGCGAGCAGACCGGTCTTCTTGTCGTGATCGACGGCGATGTACTTTTGGTCCACGCTGTCGACGGTAATCTGCGCTGGCTTGATGCGGATATGCTGCGGATCGCGCATATGCTTCTCGGCCAGAATCCGAATCGGATCCGGGAACGTCGCCGAAAACAACAGCGTCTGTCGGTTGTGCGGCGTGTGCGAGATGATCCAGGTCACGTCCGGCCAGAAGCCGATGTCGAGCATCTGGTCGGCCTCGTCGAGCACCGCCACCGACAAGCGCGACAGATCCAAGCTGCGCCGCTTCATATGATCGATGATGCGACCAGGGGTGCCAATAACGACATGCGGCTTACGGTCGAGGGCGTCGAATTGATCGTCCATCGACACGCCACCGTAAATCAACGCTGCGCGAGCACCCGAAGCGCCCGCCATCTTGATGAAGGCCTCATAGATCTGGCGCGCGAGTTCGCGCGTCGGACTGAGCACCAAGGCCACCGGCCCTTCGCCTTCCAAGGTGTATAAGCGCTGCAGCAAGGGCAGCACGAACGCTGCCGTCTTGCCGGTGCCGGTCTGTGCCTGACCGACGAGGTCGACGCCACTGATCACGGCCGGAATGGCTTCTTCCTGAATCGCCGTCGGCGCAGAAAAACCCATCGCCGCCAGATCCGCGAGGATCTGGTCATTCAAACCGAGCGGACGAAAGCCTTCTGCTTTGGGCAAGGCGGCGAGTTCATCGGCGTCCTGCATTTTCAGCGGCAGACTCGGGGCC
>CAYQAQ010000477.1:0-2613 GCA_964415495.1 uncultured candidatus Brocadiaceae bacterium
CCGAGCGACGCCTTGGTGCGTAAGCTCAAGAGGGGGGTGCGACGAGTCATCTCAGCGCCCACTATCGATGACGATATCAGTGGCTTCAATCAGCGCCGCTGGCAAAGCGATGCCCAATTTGCGCGCGACCACTGCGTTGACGGCGGTTTGGTGGCGCGGCGGCAGATGCTGCGGTCGCTCGGGGGCCAGCGCCGTTATATCAAGCAGCAGCTGGGCTGCCTGCAGGCCTTGAGACGTGGGGTCGATGCCCACGCCCACCAGCGCTCCGGCGCGCACAAAGGAGGGCGAAAAGCCAAAAACGGGAATCCGTCGCCGTAGCGCGCTGAGCAACAGCATGCGCACGCTGGCGTCGGTGAATAAAGCGCTGTCGGGATACGTCCACACGGCGTCGGTACCGTCGGTGACGGCGGCAATTTGATCGGCGATGCGATCCACCGCCACTACGGGTACGAAGCGCGCTTCCCATGCCGGGGGAAGCGCGGAGCGAACGGCGATCTCCAGTTGGTCACGATCCGCATGATCCGTGCGCACGAGCACGCTAATGCGCCGACAATCTGGGCGCACTGCCTGCAAAAGGGCGAACTGACTCGCGAGCGGCACCGTGGCGCTGATGCCATGGACCCGCACATCGTCGAGGAGATGGGCGGCGGCCGGGTCGGTGACGAGGCAGTAGATCAACCGTTGTCCGTCCCCCAACTGCGATCGCAGGCGACTGGCGGCGGCGGAACCAATGGCGATCCAGGTGTTGTCCGGCGGTGTTCCGCCGCGCAGCTGGTCAATGAGCAGGGTCGTGGCGGTGTGTGTTGCTGCCACGTGTTGCTCAATGGCGGCAGCGGCTTGGCGATACGGCGCTGCTTCGCCACTCAAGACGATGGAGACGGTCTCCATGCTGGTGAGAGGCGCGAGGGTCAGTGCGGTCACCCCCACGAGCGTGAGGCGGAGGACCGACATCCGTAATGAGGATGCGCACACCGGCATGTTCTAGAACGATCCAGAAACCTGGAGAAATGCGGTACGTCCGGGCAGCGGCTGCGGACGGGCGGTGAATATCGCGACGCCATCAGGGGTTTGGTCGAAGACATCGTGGACCCCGATCAAGGTCTCTAACGCAGCGAAGGACCATGTTCGGCTCAAGGTGATGTCGAGCCGGTGCGCGGCGGTGACGACGCGGTTGGCGCCCGGAGCCTCGTGTTCGCTGGCGTAGCGGTAATTGATGATACCGGTGAGGTGAGCTGGCAATTTCCAGCGACTGCGCACGCCGGTTTTGTGTTCTGCCGGTTCAAAGGCGCGCACGCTGGTGCCGGAGGCTTCGGTCTCAAACGCATTCCAGGCGTACCACACCGCGATGCGACCCCAGGCATGGCTCTGGGTGAGTTCGATTTCGCCGCCATAGCCATCGGCATCGCCGAGGGTCGTCGGCACGATGGCGACAAAGTCGACGCCCGGAAAGCCGGTTGGCGTGAGGGTGGTGTCGTAACCGATCAAATCAGTATAGCGTTGCCAGTAACTGTCGACACGCAGCAGGCCGCCGTCCCACAGCGCTCCCGACCAGCCCAGCTCGACGCTGAAGGTCTGCTCGTTATCCAGATCCTGACTGCGATAGGTGATCAAGGGGGTGTCGGGAGCGATGAAGGCGGTGTCGAGCGACACACTGCGTAAACTGGCCAAAGGGGTGCGATAGGCGCGCGCGACGGCGAGGCGCAGGAGCTGCTGGGTTTCTTCATCGAGGGTGATCAGCCCCGCCAGGCGACCAGCCCAGTCCGAGCCAGTGCCACTATAGTAATCGGCGCGACCCTGGCTCTCAATCGCTACCGATGGTGCGATTTGCCAGCGGTCAATGACGAAGATCCCGGCGCGGTATTCTTGGGTCGGATTGGCATCGAGCACAAAGATGTTATCGGTTGAGGCTTCGTCATTGGTTTGCCGAATGTGCGTCCAGCGCGCATCGCTGCCGACGGTAAGCCGGTGCGCACCGAGATCGGACACATCGACCTGAGCGGCGCCACCGTGTTCCAACACGCGCGCATTGAGCAGGGTCGGATCGATGCTGTCATACCAATTGGTAAAGGTGCGCAGTGTCAGAATGGCCGTTTCGGTGACCTCCTGGCGCAGCGCGGCGTGCGCACGAATCGTGTCGCGCTCGACATCGTTGGGATTGGGCAAATCGAGGAGGATCAATGCCCCTTCCTCGAGGTGAGCATAGCCTACGCCCACGGTAACCTCGGTGGTGGGCGTCCAATGATAGGTCAGCGCGCCATCGGTGCGCGCGCTGCGTCGCCAGTCCGTATCGGGAGACTCGGCGTCGTCAGTGACCGAACGGCTGGAGACTTGATCCTGATACCCGAAGGACATCCGCCACGCGAAGGGGCCACGAAAGTCGCCCCAGCGCAGACTCGCATCGGTGTCACCGTGATGCGTGGCATGGACGCGACCATGCGCACCGAGCAGGTCGTCCGGACGGGCGGTGATCAGATTGATCACGCCGTTAAACGCATTGGCACCCCAGGCTGCCCCGCCCGGACCGCGCACGACTTCGATGTGCGCCAGATCATGCACGGAAATCGGCATGCGCGATAACTCGCTGCCACCGTAGAGGGGGTTCTCGGCAATGAC
>CAYQAQ010000478.1:0-2602 GCA_964415495.1 uncultured candidatus Brocadiaceae bacterium
CGATCAGGGCGTCGTCGCCGCTTTCCACACTTTCATCATCCGACTTCTTGTATTGGATATTCTCGGTCAATTCACCGAGCATTTTGTCGAGGTTGTCCTCGCTGAAGCCCCAGAACTTCTCGAGCGCACCTTTCACCTGGCGTTCGCTGGCGACCGCGACTTCGATTGCGAGCGAGGTCGTGAAGCGCAGGCTGTCGACGACTTCGAGATCGAGCGGATTGGCCATCGCCACGGTCAGCGTCTTGCCATTGAGCGACACCGGCACGCACAATTTCTCGGTCGCCAAACTTTGCGGCACGAGGTCGACAATCTGCTTCGGAATATCGATCGAGTCGAGATCGTAGAAGCGCATGTCATACTGTTCGGCGAGCGCGCGCGCGACGTCCTCGGGCTGGCACGATTCCATCTCGATCAGGATCTCGCCGACCAGACGGGTGTCACCGTCCTGTTGCTTCTGCAAGGCGGTCTGCACCTCGGCCTCGGTGACGACTTCCATTTCATTCAGGATTTCGCCGATGAACTTGCGCATGCCGAGGCCTCCGTGGTGCAGCAGTGTGCCTCACACCTTGCGGTCGCGCACCCCTTGGAACCGCTGGGAGGGCGGACTGTGCCAATCACTCCTGTGGTGCTTAGCCCATGAGCAGGTGAACCTGCGCCTGTCGCTGGCGTTAACCAAGATTCGCCTGTTGGGAGCCGCTTGGCGACCGAACATCGACAGGCTCGCTGTCCTTCCAGCTCCTTTGACTCCTCCGACGAGATCTCCTCCATGCGCATCGTGTTCCCCGTTTTTCTCCTGCTGCCCCTGGTGCTCACCGCTGCGGAGGCCAAACCGCGCACCGGCGGCGCCGGCAAGGCTGACGCCGCCGTGGCGTTTGTGCGTCAAGACGCCACCGCACCGGCGGCCACCGGCAGCGATCCCGTGGTACGCGGGGCCTACGTCTGGGGCGGTCGCGCCGATGAGCAGTACAAGCCCTTCTTTCAATGGGAGTTGCGCCTGCGCGCCGGCAACGCGGATCTCGAGGGTTTGCGCGGCCGCACTATCACCTTGATGCCGGACGGCAGCGACGCCGCGGTCGGCGGCTGGGTCGACTTCGGTCGTCTCGCCAAGGGTGAGACCAGCGAGGTGTCGATTCGTCAAAACTGCTCCGCCTTTCAAAGCTATCGCCTCGAACTGACCTGGACGGGCGGCAAGGCGAGCTTCGTCGCCGCCGATCGCACCACCGTGCCGGTGGCCGCGACGACGTTTGCTGACATGGCGTATCTGGTCACCACCGGCTATCAGCACGCCGCCGAGGAATCAAAAGCCGATCAGAAGAAGCGCGGCAAAGGCTTTCCGGTGTCCTGGTGGCTGTGGAATATCGGCGGTGCCGAAGCCACCGAGGTCGTGCAGACCGTGCGCTTCCTCGACCTCAACGGCAAAGAGGTCCACCGCGAGGTCCTGAAGCGGAAAGAACCGGTTGCCGCCGGGGCCCGCCTGGAGCAGACGATCACGCTGAAAGATAAACCGAAGGGCTACCACGTCATCTCCGTCACCGCCGACTGTGCTGCACCCTTGGTCGCCATCGGTGCAGGCAGCGCTGGTTTCACCGGGGCCACGGATGTCGAACTCGCTGACCTGGCCATCGCCAACGGCCAGCTGAGCGCCCGCGTGCGCAACGGCTTGGCGCGCGACCTCAGCGGCTTGGTGGTCACCATCACGTTACTCGCAGCTGATGGTTCTGCCGTGGAACGGGTGCCGCTGGCGGTCGGCGATCTCGCCAGTCAAGGTGAACGCGCGGTCGAAGCCGCTGTCACCGCCAACGCCAACGCCTTTGCGGGCTACGAAGTCGGCTGGGACGTCGCCGTCACCCCGGCACCTGCGGCCAGCACGCCCTCCGGTGCGCTCACGGTCGAAGGCCTGACCTTTACCACCCAAGCGCAAGCCGTCGATCAGGGTCAGCTCTTCGTCAAAGGCCAATTGCGCAATGATCGCGACGCTGCGCTTGGTGGCATTCGCGTCACGTTCACGGCGACCGGTGGCGGCACCACCGCAACCGCGACGTGGAACACGGATAGCCTGCCGGTGGGCGAGCCGGTGTCGGTGGCGCTCGCCTTCACCGGTCTGGCGACGCTGGAATCACTGGCGATGACCTGGGCGACGGAATAGCGCGGGAATCCGGACGTCCGGAAGTCTCCTGTGCGAAGCGCCGAGTGAAAACGGCGGAACTCTTGTTGAGGGGCGAGCCACAGAAGCGCCCGACGGCCAAGGCATAATGGACTTCCGGACTTCCGGACTTCACAACGGTCCGGGTACAAGCTTGACACCCTATTTTACATCAGTATATTCCCATATAGGAATATGCAGATATGGACCTGTCGCCCGAATTGCTCGATCGTCTTGCCGCCCGCTTCACGGCGTTAGCCGACGTCAATCGCCTGCGCTTGCTGATGACACTCAAGGGCGGCCCGAGTCGGGTGGCGGATTTGGTCGAGGCCACCGGACTAGCCCAGCCCAGCGTCAGCAAGCACCTGGCGGTGTTGCGGCAGGCCGGCTTGGTCGACGTCGAACGCAGCGGCAATGAAGCGCACTACGCCGTGCGCGATGCCAGCCTGTTTCAACTGT
>CAYQAQ010000479.1:0-2597 GCA_964415495.1 uncultured candidatus Brocadiaceae bacterium
GACGGCATCGACCGAATGCCCCAAGCGGCGGGCGGCCTCGCGCAACAGGATCATTTCGTCAGCACTATAGCCAATGCCCGACCACGGCCACGCGAGGTGCTTGACCGCTGCCATGAGACGCGGAATACGATCGGCGACCGCGAGACCCTCGGCCACGATGGCGTGCGTTCGGGTGCCGCACGCGGCACGAAATCCCGCGAGGCGATCGAAGGCGCTGTAGTGCTCACGGCGGTCCGTCAGATCGAAACTACACGAGGCATATGCCAGCCGCTGCGCGCCAGCGGCGAGGACGGCCGCGGTCACGGCCTGAGCACAGCCGCTGTCGTCAAAATGGATGCAGTCATTGTCCTGTTTGCTGTTGAGGTAGATGACCGGCAAGCCGCTGCGATCAATGAGTTCCTGCATGCGGGGCGGCAGATGATGATCGAATTTCACCAACAGGCCATCGACCGACAATTCGCTGAGCACGTGGGGGAGGCGCTCGGGATCATCGAGGTCGCGTTCAGCGATCGCGGCCACCTGCATCCGATAGTTGCGAGCATTCAATTCCTGCGCGAGCGCCTGGGTCAACGGACTGGGAATGCTGTTGAAATTGGTGAGATGGCCGATGACCAGCGCGACCGATTGAAAGCGCCCGGTGCGCATGGCGCGCGCTGAGGCATTGAGCCGATAGCCCAGGCGTTTTGCCGCTTCGAGCACGATATCGCGGCTGGGCTTGGTGACCAAGGGACTGCCGGTCAGCGCCCGATGCACCGTCATGGGACTGAGGCCCGTCGCCTGGGCCAGATCGACGATCCGTACCCGGGTGGGGCCCGTAGGCACATCAGCAGAACGGCGGCGGGGCATGACGCATGGTAACGTTGCCATACGTATCGCTAGAGGCCAAGGCGTGGTGGCTGTGAAGGCCTCAGCTTTTAGGGATGATTCGGCGCCGTCACCGTGCTGTCGTCCGTGTGCGTAAACGGCAGGGCGCACGGCGGCAAAACAGTGTCGGGATCGGCGATCTTGGCAGTAAGCAACTCAACGCCACGATCCGCGAGCGCCGCAGCCGGAATCAGCCAAGTGGTGATGGCGAGACCGGTGATATCAATCGGACGGTCGTGGATGCCAATGACGGAGAGATCCTGCGGTAAGCGCAACCCAGCGGACAGCGCGGCCGTCTGCACCGCCAAAGCATCGTCGGCTTCGTAGGCCAATATCGCCGTCGGTCGTTGCGGTGCCCGCAGCAGGGCACTGATCGCGGTCACTCGTTCCGGGCGGGGCAACAGGGTGCCGCCGAGGGCGAGCTGCGGTGTCAGGCCGGCGGCGCGCATGGCGGCGATATAACCCTCGCGGCGGTCGTGATGCGAGTAGTGCCCGGAGTCATTGCCAGTGACATAGGCGATACGGCGATGGCCAGCGGCGATGAGATGTGTGGTGGCTGCGGTGGCTGCTGAGAGATCATCGGGGTGCACGCAATCGCCGGTCTGTCGGCGATTCAGCCACAGCGTCGGTAGGTGGTGTTCGTCGAGTGCCTGTGCGAGCTCGGCCGGAAAGTCGAAGAGATAATCAATGAGCAGGCCATCGATCGACCACTCGCGCAAAATGCGCGGCAGGGGGCCGCGCGCATCGAATTGCTCGTCGCTGAGCATGCCGACGACCAGATGCCAATCGCGGTCACGCGTGGTGCGCAGCAGACGATCGAGCAGATCGGGAAAGACGGCCGCGCGGCCGGGGATTTCGCTCACCGCCAAACCGATGGCATTGAAACGGCCGCGGCGCATGGCCACGGCGGCAGCGTTGGGGCGGTAGTCGAGTCGCCGTGCGACGGCAAGGATCTGCTCAGAGCGCGCGACGCTGATGCGCGCCTCGCGCTGTTTCCCGCGTAGCACATAGGACACGGTCGAGATCGCGACGCCGCATTCTTCGGCGATTTGCGCGAGCGTTCCAGGACGTCGGGGACCAGGCATCGGCGCGCGGTTGTCTCGGCGCGCGTGCTCTTAGCAACCGCCGGGTTGGCGCAGCCTGCCAGCACCCCTAGCGTGTTCATCTTCACTTAGGACCTTATGCTCACGCTGGATCTTGCCGCACCCCAGGCGCCTTATCTTCCCCTTAGCGCAATGCCATCAGCGTTGGGCGTGCGTTCGACCTCACGTGCGCTGACCTGCAGCGCCACCTCAGCGACCTGCAGCGGCGTTTCGCCTATCGCTTCTGCCGTTTCCATGCGGTCTTCGACGACGACATGGCAGTGGTGGTGCGCGCACCGGACGGCGGCATCACCTATCAATGGCACCCCGTCGATCTGGTCTACGATTTTCTGCTCTCGATCGGGCTCAAGCCTTTTGTCGAATTGAACCCGATGCCGACGCTGCTGGCGAGTGGCCCGCAGACCATGTTCGCGTTCGCGATGAATGTCACCCCGCCACGTGATCCCGCGGAGTGGGAAGCGCTGGTCGAGGCATTCCTGCGGCACTGCGTGGTGCGCCATGGTCTGGCGGAAGTGCGTTCGTGGTACGTCGAGGTCTGGAATGAACCCAACCTGCCCGGCTTCTGGGGGGGGCACGCCAGAGGACTACTGGACGCTCTACGATGCCTCGGCCCGCGCGGTGAAGCGCGTC
>CAYQAQ010000480.1:0-2592 GCA_964415495.1 uncultured candidatus Brocadiaceae bacterium
CATCGTAGAACGCCGCCAGCTGCCGCGCGACCGGGATCTCGCATTCCGGCGGCTCAGTCAGGCTGACGCGAATGGTGTCGCCCAAGCCATCTTCAAGGAGCGCGCCGATACCGGCGGCGCTTTTGATGCGGCCGTCTTCGCCGTCGCCCGCTTCGGTCACACCCAGATGCAGGGGATACTGCTCGCCATGATCGCGCAAGGTTGCGACCAACAGGCGATACGCCGCGACCATGATTTTGGGATTCGACGCCTTCATCGAAATGATGAGGTCTTTGAACCCTTCGCTTTCTGCGATGCGGATGAATTCCATCGCCGATTCGACCATGCCCGCGGGCGTGTCGCCGAAGCGGTTCATGATGCGGTCGGACAACGAGCCGTGATTGGTGCCGATGCGTAAGGCCCGGCCCAATATTTTGGCGCGTTGTACCAGCGGACGGAAACGGTCCGCCACTTTTTCCAGTTCTTCAGCGTAATCGGCGTCGGTGTATTCTTTGACCGCGAAGCGCTTTTTGTCGGCGTAATTCCCCGGGTTGACCCGGACCTTCTCGACGTGCTCGACGGCTTCCATGGCCGCATTGGGCATGAAGTGGATATCGGCGACCAAGGGAATGTGGGCGAAACCGGCGGCAGTGAAACCGGCGCGGATCGCCTTGAGCGCGTGCGCGTCTTTGACGCCCGGCGCGGTGATGCGCACGATCTGGCAGCCGGCCTCGGCGAGGACGATGGACTGTTTGATGGTCGCGGCGACGTCTTGCGTCGGCGTGGTGCACATCGACTGCACGACCAGCGGCGCACCGCCCCCGACCTGGACCGAACCCACCATCACGGCACGGCTGGGACGACGGATAAAACCGAGGCGATCATCGACGTAAGCGGACGGGAAGGGGTTGGGCATGGTCAGAGATGCTAGGGGACGTGGGTCGGGAACCCAGAGGGGGGACGCGCTCAGGCGTGTTCGCGCTGGCGTTTCGAGATGCGCTCCAGCTGTTTGCGCTCGGCCGTTGTCAGACTCGGCAGACCTTCCCGTGAGACCTTCTCTAGCAAAGCATCCAAGAGGTCGACCTCCTCGGTAGCTTCACGCTCGCGCCGTTCAGCGTCGGCGAGCTCGCGCCGGCGACGGAAGGCAGCCAGCCAGCCGCCCGGCTTACCGCCATAGGCATAGGCGAGATCGAGATCGAACACGACATCAGCACCTTGGCGCAACTTGGTGTGCTCTTGGAAATGCGTGAAGCCGAGCCAGACGGCGAACAGCGCGAAGAAGATCTGGGCTTGGCTCACGGCGAGGACGAAGACCACAACACAGGCCAAATAGCCCACTGGCACAGTCCAGCGGACGGCGCGATGAATACCTACAAACCCCCAAAGCAGCGCTGTGACACTGCGGCTACCATCCAGCGGATGGCAAGGGATCAGATTGATCAGTAGCAGCAACATATTGACGTAAGCAAGGTAACTGAGGCAGGGCCCGAGCACGATATGGTCGGCCAATGCTGGGCTGAGGGCCAACAGTGCGACGGCGAGGGCCCAGAGGCCAAGATTGACCACCATGCCCATGATGCCGACCAGTAGGTGTGCTCCGGCGCGCATCGGCATATCGCAACGCGCGAATCCACCGAGGGCCCAGAGCATGATCTCGTGGCAGCGACCGCCGACCGCACGCGTGGCGAGCGCATGACCGCCTTCATGCAGGAGGACGGAAAGAAAGAGGATGCCGACGAGGAAAGGTGTCAGCCACCAGGGCACGCCAAAATGTAGCAGGCGCATCACGTCGAAGAGCGCGACCAACGGCAGCGTGATGTGGGCTCGGATCGGCACGCCGCGCCAACGGAACAACGGAAACGACCAATTCCAGAATGCGTTCATGGCTTAGGGCAGTCTGATGCGGATATATTCGATGGAAGCGGCGTCAATCGGTGGCAGCTGTAAGTCCCCATGCAGAAGCCAATGGGTGATCGCGCGGTCCAGTTCTTCGACCCCGGTTGTGCTGTGGAATAAACCGCCCTGCGTCACGTGTCCAAGATGGTCGGTTTGCAGCCAAAACACGAGGTCTCGGTTGGTTATTCGGGTGGCAAAGTGACGCCATTGAGCGCGGTAGGCTCGATCAAGCATCATATCGAAAGCCTGTGCCGTAGTGCGGCGACGGTCCTCGGCCCAATCGGTAGCCGCGCGCGCACTCATGCGACTACGGATGCGTTCAAGCTCTGGCGTCGGTGGCGCATCCAGTGGCGGCAGGGCGATGTCCGAGCGCTGGGTCCCCGACTGGCCACGACTAGTGTCTCGGTCAGGGCGAGCCATGGAGGTCGGCACCATCGGCACGATCCCAGGCGGCAGCGGTGCCGCTGGCAGCGTCGTGGCAGAGGGTGGAGCCGCAAAACTATCTTCAGCGAGGATCAAATCCCCAAAGGCATCAGTTTTATCGGGGGCCGGCGCTGCCGGCATTGCCTGTTCTTGCGGTGGTTGTGGCGGTGGTGAACGCCGAGGAAAAAGCCCAATGGTCGCGATCAGCACCACCACGGCATGGATGATCACCGACATCAGCCACGCACTGCGGGTGAGGGGGTCGATCATGGTCGCTCCGTCGCCACGGCGGCA
>CAYQAQ010000481.1:0-1353 GCA_964415495.1 uncultured candidatus Brocadiaceae bacterium
GATCGTGGAAGGCCGACACGAATTCCAGGTCGCTGCCCTCAATCACCACGGTGACAATGGCCAAGCCGGCATCGTTGACCACGACTTCCTGCGGCTGGATGCGCGGCACACTAACGACGCCACCGGTCAAGGGCTGCGCGATCGGAATGCTGAGTTTATGGCCGAGGACGCTGCGATAGCGCGCGTCCACAGTGTCTTCAAAGCGTTCCTCCGCCAGAATTTGCAGATTCGCCACGCCGGTGGCTCCGGGCTTCAAGGTCACCGCCACGACCACGGTCTCTGAACCACCAGGCGGCAAGGCATCACGGCGAAACACACCTTCGCCCAATTCCACCTGCGGGTCATTGTCTTTGTACACAAAAACACCGAGCGGCGCGGAAGCGCCATCGCCCTCATTGCGAATAGTCAGCTGCACCGTGGTGGTTGCTCCCGGCAACAATTGCTCGGCGTCGACCAGGGTCCAATCCAGGGCCAGATGCGGGCGAGGGGCTTTGACGATTGCGAGAGCGACCGGCAAGCGGGAGAGCACGTCGCCGCTGCCGTCATGTCGCAATTCAAAGATGAAGTGTTCACTTCCTGGGTGCAGGCGTGGGGGCACGGCGAAGGTCAAGTGCCCAACGGTCTCCCCACCGGCGGGAACGGCGCCGATGATCACTTCCTCTTCGTAGAACGGACTGCTGCGATCAGTGACCAGGACGCCGTAGAGCCGACCCGCATCGGTGTCGCTGGTGTTGGTGACGGTGAAACTGAGTTCCACATCGGTGCCCGGCATTAATTCACCAGGACCCGTATAGGCGACCTTGATATTCTCGGCCGGTACCACGGCACCTCCACCCCAGGCAATCGGGGGTTCCATGGTTGCCAGAGCGGCTGCCAAGTTTTCCGCTTCTGTAGCAGCGCGCGTGGCTACCGGCACGCGCAGCAGATCGAGCAGCGCTTGGCGCTCTTTGCCATCACGTGCGGCCTGAGCCAAGCGCTCACCAGCACCGTCGCTCGCCAAGGCCTGCCGCAGGAGGTCGATAACCAGCGTGGCTTCCTGATCCGGAACGAAGTCGCGACTGGAAATCCCAGACAGTCGTAAGTCTTCGCGCGTCCGCGCTTCCGCCAACCAGCCCAGTTCGAAGGTCGCGGCATGCTGATCCGTGTCACCAACGATGAGTGCAAATTCTTCGTCATGCTCGCGTGAGGTCGTGAACGGCACCAGGTCGATACGCCCATCATCACGACGCAGGCGGCGCAGCAGGCGCAGATCCGGCGTCACTCCGACATCTTGAATCGAGATACCATCAGCGAGGCGGTATTCTTGAATCGTCAGCTTGAGGCGACTGCCATCGCTGAGCGGACGGATGCTCT
>CAYQAQ010000481.1:1363-2578 GCA_964415495.1 uncultured candidatus Brocadiaceae bacterium
CCGAGCCCTTGCCGAAGGTGGTGGTCCCAGCCACCACGGCGCGATCGTTGCGCTGTAACGCGCCGGAAAGGATTTCCGATGCGCTCGCACTGCTCGGGCCGACCAGCACGACCATGGGGCAATCGAGCAGACGCCGGGGCGAACTGAAAAACTTATTGGGCTCGCCGCCAATGGTCACCGTACGTACGATCTCTTTATCCTTGGGCAGGAAGAGATCGCTGATAATGCGCGCTTGTTCCAACAAACCGCCACCATTGAAACGGAGGTCAAACACCATGCCTTCGATGGCCTCCTGCTGTTGCAGCAGGAGGATTTCATCGAACAGCGCTTTGGCGGTGCGGGCATTGAATTCATCCATGCGAATATAGGCCACGCCGTCATCACGCCACGACCGCATCACCGGAACCAAGACAATGTCGCGCACGATGGCGATATCGAGAACCTGCGCCTTGCGTCGCAGGGTCAGGGTCACCGTGCTGCCTTTCGGACCTTTGATGCGCCGGACGCACTGAGCCAAGGAGAGACCGGCGGTGCTTTCACCATTTACGGCGGCGATAACATCGCCGTCTTCGACGCCAGCCTTCTCGGCCGGACGCTCGGGCATGACGCGTTCGATGATGACTTCGCCAGTAGCGGCCTCTTGGTGAAGATAGGCCCCGATGCCACCGAACTCGCCGCGGATATCTTCATCGAAACTCTCGGCCGGTTCCGGGGGCATCAAAACCGTGTGGGGGTCGAGACTGGTGAGGGCGCCGTTGATCAATGCATAGCCTAAATCGCGTCCGCGCTTGAGCGGAAACCCGGCTTCTGTTTCCAACACCACCCGCACGCGATCGATGATCGTCATGATATCGGCGAGCGAGCGCGGCTCAGGAGCCGGGATCACCCACGAGCGTTCACCGACGCGCAGATCAATCTGCTCGTTGCTGCGGGCGGCGAAGACGGAGACATCAGCGCTGTTCAGGTTGCGTAAGGCGCGATCGAGCATGAGCGGCGGGCGGACGCGCTTGTGATCGTAATAATCCTGACCGAGCAGACGCGCGACGCGGCCGGCCAAATCCGGCGCCGGGAGCGGATCCATTTCAGCAGTCCGAGCAGGAACGACGAGCAGGACCAGACACACCAATAACAGGGGATAGCGAAGTCGGCTCACGATTCCTCCCAGGACGGTGCTGAGTCTGGGCTCACGGCAGGCAGGGGGAAACCAAAAGTCCG
>CAYQAQ010000482.1:0-2577 GCA_964415495.1 uncultured candidatus Brocadiaceae bacterium
CGGTTGGTCCACGTGAATGTCCTCGACGGGTCGCCCTCATGGGGCGGCCCGTCGCGGTGTTTGGGGCGGTCATCATGAGGCAACCCGGCGCCGATTCCCCATTCACCGTCCCCACCCGTCGGTCATGCTCTTTTCCGTGAGCGCATGAAAATTACCCTCGCCCAAGCCATGGGCACCTGTTTCGGCGTTCAAGACGCCATCGACCTCGCGCTCGAGGAGCGCTTCCGCGGCAAGCTGACCGTCGTCGGCCAACTCGTGCACAATCCGCAAGTGACCGAGAGCCTGCGCGCCAACGGCATTGAGATCATTGAGCGCGATCAGATTGACTCCATCCGCACCGAAGCGGTGATGATCACTGCCCATGGGGCCAGCGACCGGACCAAACAGGACCTCGAAGCCAAAGGCTTCACCGTCTACGACGCGACCTGTCCCTTGGTGATCCGCCTGCACAAGCTGGCGCGCTTCCTGGAGCGCGAAGGCTACTTCCCGGTCGTCGTCGGTCAGCGCGATCACGTCGAGGTCCGCGGCGTCATCGGCAATCTGTCGCAGGCCGAGGTCGTGGCCGACGAAAATGACTTAGAGCGCCTGCACGGGCATCGCCGGATCGGCATCGTGACCCAGACGACCAATCGCATCGAGAAGGTGCTCAAAGTCGTCGAAGCCATTCGCGCCATACCCGATGTCGACGAAGTGCGCTTTATCGACACCATCTGCAAGCCGGTCAAAGATCGCCAAGCCGCGATCCAAAGCCTCCTCGCTGAAGACATCGATCTCGGCATCGTCATCGGTGGCCGCAACAGCGCGAATACGCGCAAGCTGCTGGACGCGATGGTCGATCGCGGCGTCGAAGGCTACCACATTGAACGTGCCGAGGAGATCAAGCCGGCCTGGTTCGTGGGCAAAAAGCATGTCGGCATCACCGCTGGGACTTCGACGCCACAGGACGTGATCGAAGCCGTGCGCCGCGCCGTGGTGGATTTGACCCAGGTGGTCCGCGGATGATGACCGAGGTTCCCGAGCACGCCGCGCCCGTGAGCGAGCTCGATCTCGGGTATCAGGTTAGCATCGAAGCGTTCTCGGGTCCGATGGATCTGCTGCTCTATTTGGTGCGGCAAGCCCAGGTCGATATCGCCGATATTCCCATTGCGACGATCGCGGACCAGTTCGTGGCGACCATCGCCACCTGGACCGCGATCGATCTCGATACCGCTGGTGATTTTATTCTGATGGCGGCGACGCTGTTAGAGATCAAGAGCCGCTTGGTCGCCCCGCCGCGTGATGACAGCGATGACGCGGACAGCGACGATGATGGCTTACAGCTCGATCCGCGCGCCGGGTTGATCCAGCAATTGCTGGCGTATCGCCGCTTCAAAGAAGCGACGCTGCTGCTGGATCAGCTGGAAGCCGAGGCGCTGTGCTGCTGTGTGCGCTTAGTGCGCGAAGCCATACCCGAAGACCCTGATGAGGTTGATGGCTTAACCCTCGACAATGCCGATCCCGTCGCGCTGTTTGACGCCTTTGAGGTCATCCAGGCACGCATTGCCGGTCTGGGCCCACGCACCGTCGTCTACGACGACGAGCCGATGGAAGCGCGCATGGCCACGGTGACCACCTCCGTCCAAGCCGCCGGCACCACGACCTTGCGTGCATTGTGGCAGCCTTTGGGCCATCGCGTCCAGCGGGCGGGCATGTTGATCGCCGTGCTCGAATGCACGCGCCAGCGCTTTGTCACCATCGACCAGCTGGAGCAATTCGGCGAGATCACCCTGCGCTTCCGGCCCGAGGATCAGCGCGCCATTGCCGAGTCATTGCCGGACGAACCGGCGGAGCCGATCCGCAAACGCCGCCGACGCCCGCCCCTGGTGACCTTTCAGGCACCTGCAACGCCAGATATTGACACCGATGCCGACGACGAGCTCAGCGAGGACGAAGCCGTGGTCGAAACCGACGAGCAGCGCTTTCTGCGCGAACTCGACGAGGCCTGCCAACTGGACGACGTGCTGCGCCGTGGTGTCGATCTCGACGCCAGCTTCCAGGACTTCTTGGCGGCGCGCGCGGCTGCGGCGTCAGAAGCAGAAACGGAGTTGGCCGACGACCCGGCTGCGGTTGGCATTGCCGAAGACGCTGAAACCTCGGAGGCCTTCGAGGGCTCCGAGGTCGATGACGGCGGCCCACGTCTGACGGTGTGAACAGCGCAGGGCGACTCTTGCACCGGCGGACAGCGGTCTAGCATGCCGCCTCCGCGCTTGGCACTGTAGCTCAGCGGTTAGAGCGGTGGCTTCATAAGCCATAGGTCCCCGGTTCAAATCCGGGCAGTGCTACCACAAAAACCCCGGCTTTGGCCGGGGTTTTTTGTTTCGTAAGTCGTTTCTCTTAACGCCGTTGGGCGACCACGCAGCGGAAAGGCCGGCCTTCGGGAAAGCCCGCCAATTGCGGCAAGTCGGGGTCGAGATCGGGAGTTGGCAGGGGGGCCATCGCGATCCCGGTCGTGGCAACCGCTGCGCGCAGGCATTGCTCCGGATCGGCAGGCTTGGCTCCCAGGGTATTCAAGCAGGCGACGAGCAGGCCACCGGGAGC
>CAYQAQ010000483.1:0-1424 GCA_964415495.1 uncultured candidatus Brocadiaceae bacterium
AAGGCATCTGCCAAACGAGGCAGGCGCCGCATCCTCCCGCGGACAGGGCGGGTGGGTAGGGTCGCGCTGCGATCCGAATAACATCGAACGCTCGCCTTCCACCTTGCGCGCAGCCTGGTGCGCGGTCGCCAGCGATATATGCGGCTCAGGCCGCGATCAGTGCAGCCCGAAAACATGACATCCAAACCTCTTCTGTCCGATCGCAGGCTGCCGAACTTCCTGGTGATCGGCGCCATGAAGGGCGGTACCACGGCCCTTTTCAAGCTGCTTTGCACGCGATCCGATGTCTACATGCCACCCCTCAAGGAGCCCGACTTCTTCGCGATCGACCGCGTCTGGAAGAACGGCATCGACTGGTACGCCGACCTCTTCCGGGATGCAGGGCAGGCCTTGGCCGTCGGGGAAGCATCCACCAGCTACAGCAAGTGCACCGAGTTTCCAGGCGTGGCGCCGCGCATCGCCCAACTGCTGCCGGATGTGCGGCTGATCTATGTGTTGCGGCATCCGATCGAGCGCGCGGTGTCGATGTACCACCACAACGTGCTGATGCGACGCGAGTCAGCGCCGATCGACGAAGCCTTGCGGCATCGCCCCATGTACCTGGACGCCAGCCTGTACGCGATGCAGCTGCAGCAGTACCTTGACGTGTTCGACAGGTCGCAGTTGCTGGTGGTCAAGTCCGAAGACTTGCGGTCAACCCCCCAGCAGACGCTGGAAACGGTTGACGCATTTCTCGGGCTGCCGCCGGGCCACGTGTACCCGGACGACGGCGTGCACTACGCCACAAGCTCACGTCGGCAGGAGACATCGATGTCGCTGGCGATCTCGCGTTCGTCGTGGTACCCGAAGTTGTCCGGAGTGGTCCCCGCCGCGTTGCGCCGCGGGGTACGTGATCTTGTGACCCGTCGAGCCCCGGCTGACATCACCACAGCCACGCCTTCGCAGGCGACGGTGGACTACCTTGTCCAAGGGCTCAGCCCAGACTTGGAAAAACTGCAGCAGATCCTCGGACCCGGCTTCCAGCCTTGGTCGCTGGAGTGATGAAGCCCCAGGAGACGCGCACGAGTGACGCACCCCACCTGCGAGCCTGTACTACCGGGGCCACCGCGGTCCTTGTGTCGTCGGCGGATCGTCTCTGGCCGGCGTCGAGCCAACGTGCTGCCTCAGCCCTCGGGTGCCGCGCGCACCGTCGTGCCATGGCGCGTCACAGGTTGACACGAGGGGCAGTGCTATCGTCAACGCCTATTGAATCCTTGCTGCCGCTGGCATAGCTCTTGCGTTCGCTGAAGTTTGCCGCAGCGCCAGCAGTTGGGCGCTTGCGACCCGCCCTACCCGCATCCGAATGAGCGAATCATCCACGTCAGTCTCCCCGCGTCCTGACACACCAGTCGGCAGCCCCGAAGTCCTGCGCCAAGTCAGCATCC
>CAYQAQ010000483.1:1434-2571 GCA_964415495.1 uncultured candidatus Brocadiaceae bacterium
CTGGGCATCCGTGGTTTACCGGCTGCACACGGTGGTTTTGAGACGTTTGCTGAACGCCTGGCGCCGTTCCTGCGTGACCATCAGTGGCGGGTCACGGTCTACTGCCAGGAAACTGGCGACGGGGCGGCATGGGAGGACGACTGGCAAGGCATCCGACGCGTCCACATCCCCGTACCGGGTGACGGCCCCGGGTCCACCATGAGGTTCGACTGGCGTTGCATCGTGCACGCAGCGCGTGAGCAGACTGTATGCCTAACCCTGGGCTACAACACGGCAGCCTTCTGTCTTTGGTTGCGCCTTCGCGGTGTACCGAATGTGATCAACATGGATGGTGTGGAGTGGCGGCGCGCCAAGTGGTCCCTGCCTGCCAGGATCTGGTTCTGGCTGAACGACTGGGCGGGCTGCTGGCTTGGAAATCACTTGGTGGCCGATCATCCGGAGATCGCCAAGCATTTGGCCAGTCGGACCCGGCAAGCCAAGATCACGACCATTGCTTACGGTGCTGACGAAATTTTTGATGCGCCCGTTGAGCCGCTGTCCAAGTGGGGGCTGACCGCCAGAAACTACTTCACGCTGGTGGCGAGACCAGAGCCTGAAAACTCCATTCTGGAGATCGTGGCGGGTTTCTCCCGTAAGAAGAGAAACAGCAAACTGCTTGTGCTGGGAAACTACGAATCATCCCACGCCTACCAGAACGCTGTCCGCAAGGCGGCCAGCGACGAAGTGATCTTCGCCGGCGCGCTCTACGATCGGTCGTTGTTGCAGTCTCTGAGGTATCACAGCTTGGGTTATTTTCATGGCCATCGCGTGGGAGGGACCAACCCATCGCTGGTTGAGGCTCTGGGGGCCGGTAATCTGGTCATCGCCCACGACAACGCATATAATCGATGGGTTGCGGGCACGGCCGCATACTACTTTCGTGACGATAATGAGATCTCTTCGATTATCGATTCGGTACTGGCAGATCCCACCGAAGTGTCAAGGCGTCGAACACTGATTCGCCAAAGATTCCAGGAAGAGTTTCAATGGGCGCCGATCTTGCAAGCGTATGGTAGTTTGCTTTCCGCGCACTCGATGGACGTGCGCGTTGGGCCTCGCTCAATACCCAGTGTCGACATGAAGCACTGAGAGAGCAAT
>CAYQAQ010000484.1:0-2569 GCA_964415495.1 uncultured candidatus Brocadiaceae bacterium
GAGATCGCGGCCCTCGGCGATGAGCTTGGTCGGTTTTTCAAGCGGACCCGAAAAGTAGGGCGCAAAGTGCTCGGTGGAATTCACCGCGATGATCTCCACGACCTGGGTCGAGTCGGCCATGCCATGCGCGGGTGTGAAGCCATCCCAGCCCTCGGGGGCGTCGACCTTGCTGACGCCGGCATGGTAGGGAGCCAGGGCCTCGTCGTGGTCGGCGATTTTGGGCCAACCCTCGACAGGCGTCTTGCCGTCGATGGCGAGCAGCAGCCAGGGCTTGTGGGAAGCGATGAAGTCGCGCGTCCAGTAGGAGCGCCAGCGGTCGTTGGCGCGCAGAACGAGCATGTCGGCGTCGTTGGAAAGTGGATACGCAGCGAGAAAGGCGGCGATGGGCAACAGTTCCAAATCCGCCTCGGGCAGGGGCGGCACGGGTTTTTCGCGGCGGTGGATTATTCCGGGAAGCGCGCGTAATTCGTCGCGGGGAATGATGCGTTTTTCACCGGCCGGCAGTTCAGAGAAAAGACCCGAGATCGTGAGCTCGTCGGGCGCGGGTCCGTCGGCGTAACCGACGGCGGATCGCGCTGGAATGGCCAGCAAGGCGGTGGTGATAACGAGAAGAGTCCAAACCTTGTGCACACCTTGATTTCAGCAACGCGGGTGCCATAGCGACGGGATCGTCCGAGCGTGCCACCTTGCGGCCAAAGGCACCACGGCGCGCGCACGTTTTTGGCTAACAATATGGCATGTCACGCTCCACCACGCTCCTGATTATGATCGCCCTCGCCGGGGTCCCGGCACTTTCCGCCGAGACGGCGTTCGATGCGCTCTCGGCTCGCCGCTGGGCCGACGCGGCGAAACTAGCCGAGGCCTCGCTGGCCGCGCAACCCGACGACCTCGTCGCGCGCACGGCGCGCGGTTTCGCTCGGGGGCGACTCAAAGACTACGCCGGTTCACTGGCGGATTTTACCGCCGTGCTCGCGGCGCGGCCGGACGACGCATTGGCCTGGCACGGCGCGGGGAAAACCCTGCGTATGATGGGTCTGCTGCCCGAGGGTTTTGCGGCGAACGAGCGCGCGTTGATCCTCGCCCCGGATACGCCCGACTACTTGGTGGAGCGCGGGGTGAATTTGTTTCTTGCGCGTGATTTCGCCCCGTCGAGCGCGGCGTTTGAGCGCGTGAACGAAATCCTGCCTTCGTATCCCGGCATCAACGCATATCGCGCCGAGTTGTTTCTGTATTTGAAGGACGCCGACTCGGCGGCGGAGTCGGCGGCGGAAGGCGTGAGGCGCGAACCGGGCTTCGGCATTCACCGCATCAACGTGGCGCACGCGGCATTATTCGCGGGCGATCTGGCAAAGGCGAAGGCGCTTTATCTGGCGTGCGCGGAGTTGCTCGACATGGACGGCGTGACGACCGGGCGCATGCTCGTGCCGATGGATTTCAAGCGCATGCGCGAGAGCGGAATCGTGGTGCCGGGGATGGATGAAATCGAGGCGCTGTTGAAAGAGTAACCCGCACGGCGAAAGTTGCGCGGCGGCGCGGATTACGGGCTGAGGGCGGCGGCTTCGGCGGCGACGGTGAAATCGACCCACTTGCTCATCTCGCCGAGCTTGGCGTCGGGACGACTGGAGAGGAAGGCTCCGGCGTTTTTCAGCCAGGTCTCGGGGGTGCTCACGCCCATCAGCGGGCTCTCGATGGTGAGGATGGGGGCGATGGCGGCGAGCGAACGGGTCTGGTATTCGAGGGCGAGTTGGGGCTCGTGATTTTCGACGACGAAGCGGGCGTTGGTCTCGATGTCGGCGATGGCGGCGCGCCAGCCGCGGTTGTTGGCGGCGATGAATTTGACCAGGGCTTCGCGGTGTTTGGCGAGGGTGGCCTCGGAGACAAAATACACCTGCGAGTAGGCGGCGTAGCCGTGGGCGCCGAAGGGAAGGGCGACGACGTCGTGACCCTCGACCTGCATCTGGATGAGTTCGTCGACGAGGTAGCCTTGCTTGGCGTCGTATTTGCGAGCGAGCAGCGGGGCGTTGCCGTATTCGGCCTCGGTGACGGTGAGTTGGGAGCGGTTGAGGCCGGCGCGCTGGAGGACGGCGTCGAGGGCTTCATGGCCGTCGCCGTGGACCGCGACCTTTTTCCCCGCGAGGTCGGCGGGGCCGGTGATGCCGGTGTCGCGAAAACTCATGAGGCCGAGCGGGGTTTGTTGAAACATGGCGCCGAGGGCGACGATGGGCAGGCCTTCGGCGCGGCCGGCGAGGAAGAGGCCGCTCTCGATGGAGCCGACCATATGGTCGGAGCTCGCGACGAGGGCGGCGATGCCCTCGTAATCACCGTTTTCTTTGCCGAGGCGACGGAGCTCCACGTCGAGACCGGCATCGGTGTAGTAGCCCTCGCGTTCGGCTACGAGGAGCCCGGTGAACTGGACGTTTTTCACCGGAAGATCGAGTTGCATGACGAGTTTGGTCATGGGCTCGTCAGCGGAAAAGAGCGGAGTAGCGAAGGCGAGGGCGGCGACGGTGAGCCGGAGGACGGAGCGCGTTTTTTTCATCACGCGGAAAGTCAGCACCGCAGGTGCCAA
>CAYQAQ010000485.1:0-2568 GCA_964415495.1 uncultured candidatus Brocadiaceae bacterium
GATCTGCCCGAAAGCCTCGCTGGCGTGCGTGCTGCGATTGAACGTGCGGTACCGCACGGCCGTTCGGATAACGGCGGCCTGCGTGATCGTGGTGCCTGGGGCAGCGCGCCCGAGGCGGCGATCACGACCTACAAGGAGCATCTCGCGGCGGATATGGACGTCATCCTCGCCAAGCACCCGAAGCTGCGCAAGGACGGCGACAGCGTCAAGCGCAGCGTCGCCCATCTGGGTACGCTCGGGACCGGCAACCACTTCATCGAAGTCTGCCTCGACGAGGCCGACCGCGTGTGGTTCATGCTGCACTCGGGGTCGCGTGGCATTGGCAACCGCTTCGGGGAATACTTCATCGGTCTCGCACGCGACGATTGCCACCGTGCTGGTGTCGATCTGCCCGGGCGCGATCTCGCGTATTTCACCGAGGGCACCACGCACTTCGCCGATTACGTCCAGGCCGTCGGCTGGGCCCAGGATTACGCACGCCACAACCGCGCGCTGATGCTGGAGCAGGTGATCCGTGCCGTCGCGGCAACGCCGGGCATCCCGCCCTTCACCACCCAGGTCGAAGCGGTGAACTGCCATCACAACTACGTCGAACGCGAACAGCACTTCGGCGCGGAATGCTGGGTCACGCGCAAGGGCGCCGTGCGCGCTGGCTTGGGCGACCTCGGCATCATCCCGGGTTCGATGGGCGCGCGCAGCTACATCGTGCGCGGCAAGGGGAACCCCGAGTCGTTCTGCTCGTGCAGCCACGGCGCCGGTCGCGTGATGTCGCGCACTGCCGCCAAGAAGCGCTTCACCATCGCCGACCAGATCGAAGCCACCGTCGGCGTCGAATGCCGTAAGGACGCCGACGTGATCGACGAGATCCCGATGGCTTATAAGGACATCGACGCGGTGATGGCGGCCCAGAGCGACTTGGTCGACATCGTGCATACGCTGAAGCAGGTCGTGTGCGTGAAGGGGTGATATACGAGAGAGTCACAGGAGACGCGGAGACGCGGAGGATCGCAGAGAGGCCATGACTACTGACATCAATGCTTTGACTGAAGCCATCCTGGGTGCAGCGATCGCGGTACACCGCGAAGTTGGCCCAGGGTTGCTGGAATCGGCTTATGAGGAATGCCTCGCCATCGCGCTCACCGATGCGGGACTGTCGTTTTCACGTCAGGGCATCATTCCGGTGCGCTTTCGCGGACGCGATATCACCCCCGGATTCCGCTATGACTTGTTAGTCGAGAAGACCGTTATCGTCGAGGTCAAAGCCGTGGAAGCTGTGTTGAAGGTCCACAAAGCTCAAGTGCTCACCTATCTGCGCATGACCGGCCTGCCCGTTGGACTTCTCCTGAATTTCCATGCCCCCGTCCTCCGCGATGGAATCGTTCGCATCGTTCATTCTCAGCCTCCTCCTGCCTGACCTCCGCGTCTCTGCGTCTCCTGTGACTTCGCTCCCTGTGAAAGACTTACCCATGATCACTATCGACGGTTCCCAAGGCGAAGGCGGCGGGCAGATCCTGCGCACGTCGCTCGCGCTCGCGGCGCTTACTGGCACGCCGGTGCGTATCGAGCGCATTCGGGCGCGGCGGCCGAAGCCGGGGTTGCAGCGCCAGCATCTGGTCGCGGTGCAGGCGGCAGCGCGGGTGTGCAATGGCACCCTCGACGGAGCTGAACTGCAGAGCAAGGCCATCACGTTCACGCCCCAGGCGCCGAGCGCGGGGACCTATGTCTTCGACATCGGATCAGCGGGCAGCACAACGCTGGTGCTGCAGACCGTGTTGCCGATTCTGCTCGGTGCTGATGGGCCATCGGCGGTGACGATTCGCGGTGGCACCCACAACAGCATGGCCCCGCCGGTGGAGTTCCTGCAGGAAAGCTTTCTGCCCGTGCTGCACGGCTGTGGGGTCTCGGCAACCGTCCGCCTCGAGCGTCATGGCTTTTATCCGGCCGGCGGTGGCACCATCCACGCCGACATCCAACCGGGGCAGACCAGCCTGCCGCTCGCTTTGCACGCGCGCGGCAAGGCCATCGGCCGCCACGCGGATATTCTGCTCGCCAATCTGCCGGCGCATGTCGCCATGCGCGAAGCGCAGGCCATCAAGCACGGTCTGCACTGGAGCCACGCTGAGGTCGATGAGCACGAGGTCGATGCCGATGGCCCTGGCAATGTCGTGCTCATTCGGCTGCGCTACGCGCACCTGACCACCCTGTGCACGGCTTTCGGTGCCCTGCGCACGTCCTCCGAGCAAGTTGCCCAGGATACCATTCGTCAGGTCCGCCGCTATCTCAGCACTGAGGTGCCGGTATGCGAGCATCTCGCGGATCAATTGCTGTTGCCACTCGCGCTGGGCGTGGGTGGCTCGTTCCGCACCGCCACCATCAGCGAGCACACGCGCACCAATATGGCGATCATCGCCGAGTTCCTCGGCGATGTGGTGACGATCGCCATGGACGGCGAGGGCGGCGGTGCCATGGTGACGGTACGTGGCCGTCTTTCCTCCAACTGGTAACCCCTTATGCGCCTCCCCGACCTGACGCCATCGCAACTCCTGGATTTTCTGCTCGCCGTCGCTC
>CAYQAQ010000486.1:0-2568 GCA_964415495.1 uncultured candidatus Brocadiaceae bacterium
CCAGCGGGCCAAGTCCGCTTAACCACCCGTGCGCAATATCGGGGGATGATCACTCCTCGAATATGGCACTCATGACTTCTTCCCATCGCTCTTGGAGTGCATCTCGAGCGCTCTGAGGTGCGCCTGGGCGCAACACCAAGGGAATGATCTTCCTTGGATCTGTGTTGACGAGGTGCTCTGTACAAATCGCCTGTAGGCGCCCCATACGTAGTTCTGCCGTCCGCACTGCAGAAAAGGCTGCGTCAGCGCCACTGGCCGCGACAATACCATCATTCATCTCTCGCAGCACCCTATTCATAATCTCCATCTGCACCTCCGTGTATACCTCATGTGACCCATGCACCGCAATCTTGAACCCTACCGCCCGCAGGTCTGGCGACGCCCACAAGGGCAGAGTGTTCAATTCATGGTGCATGGATAAGGATACGCCAGGCAGATGACCGGACGGCCGGCGATCTGCACGAGACGGGGCTTGAACAGGCCTTGCAGTGCCTCGTCATTAGCGAGCGCCTGCACCAACAAATGGTGTACTTGATGGTCCCGAGTCAGACTGGAATGGAAGTAGGTCAACGACCGAACGCGATATGTCGATGCTCCGCTGAGATCCAGGCCAGGCATCACAGCCGGCGGCAAGCGCTGCAGACCCTGACGACCCCAAGGCAAGACGGTATTGAAATCCGGCAGGTCAAACTGCCGGCCCCGCTTCCACAACAGGTAGGACATCATGATCGCTTCAACATCCACCGTGTCGGGAGCCAAGTGGAATTCATCCATCATCTGTTGCAGAAAGGTATCGAATTCAATACAGCTCGAGCGCAATTCGCCCACCGCAAAGAAGAGCGCCGACAGATCCGGGACGCAATAATTGTGCGCCCAGATGTCTCCGGCACCGACGTCCACGAAGTAGGTATGGCCGTCAGTGACCTCGATATTGAACACGTCGCGGGGGCCCGGCAGAACCTCACTCGCCACCAAGGTCGACCACCCTGAGGACGTCGCCAGCACGGCTCCCGGTGCCAAACTTCCGATCGGGACCCATAATCCCTCGCTCGACACCCGATGGGACGGGGTAACCAGAAAGCTCCCGCCGTTATCCAGGGGGACATGGATTCGGTCGTCCGCCGTGCGACAGAAGGTACGGTCGCGCGCTACATCTGCCGAGGCCAGGAACGTGACCGCCACAATGATCGCGAGAAGGGCCCTCTGTGTTTTCGAGCTGACCGCACCACTATCCCACCATGAGCAGACCACCCGGGATGCGGAATTAGACGCCATCGGCGACTAGGTCCGCTTCCGACCAGCGCCCGGCTTGCCGCGCCGCACAGTCGGCGGCTTCTGCGGCTTTTTAGGTTTCCGTGGCATCTGGGGCTTCCGCTTCTGCGAGGACGCCGGCCGCTTCTTCCCGGCAGTATCTGCTGAAGCCGGAGCCGGAGCCCGTTCAGATCCAGTCCCAGTCGCAGGACTCAGCGTACACGTCGTCGGATCCCAGACGTGGCCAGCGGGCGGATCGGCCTCGCCGTCGCCGGGATCGCACCACAGGTATTCTTCTTCGTATGGCGCAGCCGTGGTGAAGCAGGCGCCTAACTGCTCCTCAGCCCACGTGCATAGCCTTTCGAGCGTCGCAGCGTCGCACCCTTGCAGACGAATGTGCCCATCGTCCAGGAAAAGCACCGGCTTGCCGCCGACTTTCCACCATTCCACCTGCTTTGCTTCGACTCGCCGACCGAAGGACTGCAGCACCCGAACGTGTTTCGGACCCTGGGAGATCCACCGCGTTGCCGCCACAGCCTCGTGAAAACGCCACCGCAAGCCTTGCTCGCCCCAGATCGCATTGCGCAGCCATAACGCGCCCCGCGCGGAAGTCGGGCGCGGGGGCAGCGTCGGTCGCGACGGCACCACAGCCGGAACAGCTTGAGTGAAGAAGATACCATCGCGCCGAAGGTCGAGGTTGTTTCGACTCCGAACTTGCCAATCGAAGAGGAGAACGCCACGCATTGTCAGGTCTAGCCACTCCTCCAGGATCGCATCGGCTGGCATACCCAAGGTTCTGAAAAACCGATATTCGGTCAGAACGTTCAAGCCATCAAGTAATCCTCTCCACCGTCGTGAATCCCAGCACGGATGCACCTGACCATGGTTCAGAAACGCCTGAGCATAAGCAACCCGGACCGCGCTGTGGTGCGTATCCGAGAAAGGCAGATGGTTATCGACGCGAAAACGCAGGCCCCATGCTTGGACTGGACGATCCGCCAAGGCAAGGAACTCGCTCCAGCGATTCGACTGATCTGCTGTCTCACGAAAGCTTCCAACCGTTGCCAAACCGTCGACAGTTCCGCGTGGGCCGAACGCCAGCAAGTCTGTGAAGTCCAGCGCCAACGTCCAACATCGCTCATATTCAGAAAGACGGCCAGCGGATTCCCATTTGGTGCGTTCTGATGCACAATACTCTCGCCAATACTCAATGTCCGAATCCCAAAATTTACGCCTCTTGGCTGAAAGACTCATGGGATCTCCAGGAATATCTGTCGCATCACGTTCAACCACCTGCGCAGCAACTCTCTTCGCGCT
>CAYQAQ010000487.1:0-2565 GCA_964415495.1 uncultured candidatus Brocadiaceae bacterium
GGAACTTCGGTTGAAGACACGAGGCAGGTAACGACTGCGACGCCTGTTGTGCTCGGCTGCGTCAGCAGCTGGAGACAAGTTGGGTCGGCTCGATGTGCGTGTGTCGGCTTGCCGCATGATCGGCTGCCGCCGCGACAGGGTGAATGGGAAGTACGCCTTCTCGGTTTCAGCGGGGATGCACTTGAATGGTCGGGATCCATCAGATGCCCTCCGCCTGGGCCAACGACACACCAGCAGTCGCGGCTGGTTCGTTCCTCTTCGCGTTGCACTCCGCGGCCGGCGAGCGTTCCAGGCGTGGACTTGATTCATGCGGATTCGAGATTCCGCCCCGATCGGTGAAATCCGCACCCCCCGATCACGGGGGTAGCGGCGCTGCGTGAGCGCTAGGTATGGGCCCAATTTGCCGCAGCCAACTTAAGATCTTTGGCAACAAATGGTTGCGATTGGGCCCGCGCTAGACGGGCAGCGGCGCTCGCGACCGGAAAGCACACATGCCACGCATCACCCTCGGCAGCCAATTGGCCCGTCGTCTGGCCACCGGCCTGACACTCACAACCGCTGCTGCGAGCGCCAGTGCCGCTGCGGAAGCCACCTCTCTGTCGGGCGGCAACACGGCTTGGATGCTCATCTGCACCGTGCTCGTGATGCTGATGACGATGCCCGGGATCATCCTCTTCTACGGCGGCATGCTGCGCACGAAGAACGCGCTGTCGGTGGTGGCGCACACGGTCGCTGCGGCTTCGGTCGTCACGCTGACCTGGGCTGCGATCGGCTACACCCTGGCTTTCACTGCGGGCAACGGCTTCTGGGGCGGTTTTTCGCGCATCTTTGCCGAAGTGCTGCTCGGCGGCAATTCGAACACCGGGCACCCGGTCGCACCGACGGTCCCCGAGTCGGCCTTCTTCATGTTTCAGCTTGCATTCGCGATCATCACCTTCGCGATCATTCTGGGCGCCACCGCCGAGCGCATGCGACTGGGCGTGACGGTGCTGTTTGCGGCGCTGTGGTCGGTGTTGATCTACGCGCCTGTGGCGCACTGGATCTGGCACCCCACCGGGTGGCTGGCGGCCATGGGTCACATGGACTTTGCAGGCGGCACCGTGGTGCACATCGCGGCCGGCGCCAGCGGCTTGGTGGCGGCCTGGGTGCTGGGCCCCCGTCGCGGCTTCGGCAGCGAGCCCATGATGCCGCACAACCTGATGATCACCGTCTTGGGTGCGGGCCTGTTGTGGGCCGGCTGGTTTGGGTTCAACGCCGGCTCAGCCTTTGAAGCCAGCGGTCGCGCCGCGGGTGCGCTGCTGGTCACGCAGGTCGGCGCCTGCGCAGGTGCCGCCGCCTGGGGGCTTTTCGAGTATGTGCGGCGCGGCCAGTGGAGCGTGCTGGGTACGGTCACCGGCTCGATCGCCGGGCTGATCGCGGTGACACCGGCTTCGGGCTACGTGGCCATCGACGGCGCCCTGGCCATCGGGGCCGCCGGCGGCGCGGTCTGCTTCCTGTGCGTGACGATGTTCAAGGCGCGCACCGGCATTGACGACACGCTGGATGTGTTTGCGTTGCACGGTGTCGGGGGACTGGTTGGAACCGTTCTGACACCGGTGTTTGCCAGCGCCGCCATTGCGCCGGTGACGGCGGGCGTGTGGACCAACACGGTCGGCGCTTTGGCGGTCTTGGCCTACGCCGGCGTGGGCACCTGGATCATTCTGCGTGCCATCGGGCTCATGATGAGTCTGCGTGTCAAGGTGGAACACGAACGTGTGGGCCTTGACATCGCCGAACACGGCGAGGCGCTGTCACCGGGCGCGTGAATTCCGCAGGCGGTTTCAACATGGGTGCCGTAGAGGAGAATGTCTTGCTCAACCTCGTGATTCGCATGGTCGTGCCGATGAAACGCGAGTTCGGCAAGTCGCTGGATGTTCAGCAGTTCCTGCGCGACCCCGACTACGCGCGCCCTTTGCTGGAGATGGCACTGGCCAGCTCTGACACGCGGCTGCGTGACTACGCGCAACAGGTCAGCCAGACGCTGGCCGGTGCACGCAAGGCCGATCCACCGCCGCGGCCGGGGCCGCATACGGCACAAGCGGCCATGGCGCCCGCCGCCACGCCCAATCCCGCTGGCGAACCGACCGAAGAAGAGTTGCGTGCCAGGATGATGCGCAAGTACACGCAGGGACTGCGCTAGCTCACGGCTCAGGCGCCTCAAGCACGCGGCGCATAGGCGGCCTGCGCTGTCGACCGCGTGCACCAGCACTTTGTCGCCGTCGCGGCTCACCTCCAAGTGATGTGCGTCCAACTGCAGCGGCAGGCCGCGCCCGAAGATCTCGGCAGCCACCTTCTGCAAGGCAGGGTCCGTCACCGGCCCGAGGCGGGACCCGCGGCCATAAAGCCGCACCCGCACGCCCAGGCGGTGCAGCGCCTGCGCCAGCTCCAACCCGATGACGCCGGCCCCCACCACCGCGACGGATTCCGGCAGCGTGCGCCAGTCGAAGACATCGTCGTTGACGATGAGCCGATCGCCCAGCGCGCTGCGCCAGGCGGCGGGCATGGCCGGCCGCGAACCCGTCGCGA
>CAYQAQ010000488.1:0-2559 GCA_964415495.1 uncultured candidatus Brocadiaceae bacterium
TCAGTAATCCAGTTTCCTATCAGTAATCCAGTTTCCTATCAGTGATCCCCGGCAAAATCCAGTTTCCTATCAGTAAAGGTGAACACCACGCCACTGCGGCGCACGGTCGCGCCCTACCTCCAGGCGGCTACAGTTTTATTTTATATGCTATAAAGTCTGATTGCTTGCGGCGGTCGGCCTCACTCCGCCGTTTCGATCACGCGGAAAAACACCCGCGCGCCGTCTGCGTCGAGCGCGGTCGGCGCTTCGGCTTCGAGGCGGCGCACGCCGAAGGGCACGGCGCGCGCCTCGCCCTCGGGGCTCCAGGTCGCGAGGTCGGCGGAGCGCCACAGTTGGTAACGGTAGCCCGGCCGCACCGGCCAGGCGAGCACCGTGAGGTCGGCCTCGGCATCGAGCGCGAAATCGAGGGCGAAGGGTGGCGCGGGCGGGTAGTTTTCGGCGAGTTGCAGGGTGCGGCGATCCAGCGCGAGCACGAAGCCATCGAAGGAGCCGTGGCTGGGGCCCACGAGCGCACCCTCGGTGATGCCGCCGATGAAGAGCGTGTCGCCCGAGAGCTTGAGCAGGCCACGATCCTCGCCGGCGGTGCCAAACTGGCGGGCGCGCACCGGGTTCAGGTTGGCGTCGAAGGTCTGCACGAAGATGTCGCCCGTGAGCGCGGCAGGGTCGGCGTTGGGCGCGGCGTAGTCGCCATAGGTGTAGCCGAGCACGTGCACGAAGCCCTCGGCATCGACGGCGATTTTCGCCCCGGCATCGGAGCGCGCGGTGCCGAATTGGCGGAGCACGGGGTTGTTCAGGTTGGCATCGTAGCGCACGACGAAGGCATCGCCCTCGCCCAGCGCGGGCTGGCCGAGCAACGCGCCGGTGGAGTAGCCGGTGAAGTAGATGCGCCCCTGCGCGTCCACCGCGGAATCGGTTATCCACTCGGCGCGCGTGCCCGAGGCGGTGAGCACGAGGAAACGCGTGCGGGTGGGCGTGGCGGCGGTGAGGTTTTCGTAGAGCGCGGCGAAGGCGTTGGCCCCATTGGCCATATACCAGCCGGCGACCACGAGCCGCCCCTCGCCGGGCGGCGAGCCGGGCGTGGTCGAGGGCACGAAGCTGAGCCCGCCCCAGGCCTCGGCGGAGGCGGCGAAGCCGGTGGTGTCGATGGGGTCGATCATGCGCCAGACTAGGCCGAGGTCGGAGCAGCGGTGCTTGGCCACGAGGTAGGAATCGTCGTTGGTGGCGGGGCCGGGGGGCGAGCCCTGGGCGGAGACGAAGAGGTGGCCCGCGCCGTCGAGCGCGAGGTTGCCGTAGCCGTCGATGCCGCGGTTGCCCCATTGGTCGGTGGCGACGAGGGCCCCGTCGGAGAGGCGGAGCTTGAGCAGGATGCCGTCCCAGCGGCCGGCGTTGCGGAAGCCGGGCAGGGCGCCGAGGGTGCGGCCGGCGACGTAGAGGAACTCGGTGTCGGCGACGGCGGCCTTCACCGTGGTGCCGTTGCCGACCGCGAGCTCGGTGGCCCAGAGGCGCGCGCCGGAGGGCGAGATTTTCACGATGAAGAGTTTGTTGTCCGCCTCGGGCGCGGCGCTGAAATCGCCGTCGGTGTTGCCCACCAGGTAGGTGTTTTTCGCGGCGTCCACCGCGAGGCCGAGGACGTTGTCCGTGCCCGGCGTGCCGACTTGGGCGATGCCGCCGGGCACGGTGGGCGTGGTGGGCAGCGGCACGGCGTAGCGAAACTGGGCGGAGTTGGTGAGGCTGAGCGGCGTGCCTGCCGCGCCGTAGGGAGTGGGGTTGCTGGGCGGATTGCCGCTCACGGCCGGCTCGATGTCATCGACCGGAAAAATAAATGCGACGAGGTCGGGCGCTCCCTCGGCGACATAAAAAAGATACCAGCCTTCGGTGGCGCAGCCAGCAGCCACCGTGCCGTAAAAGAGCGTGTAGTCAGCGGGCGCGCCGCGCAGTTGGATGTGCCCGTGGGTGTAATCGAAGTGCTGGATGACGGCGTAGTCGTTATCCACTCCGTCGGGGCCGCGCAGGAAAAAGGGGCGGGGCAGCTCGGCCGTGCCGAGGATGATGCGATCTCCGCGCGCGGCCCCGTAGGCGAGGTCGAGGTCGGTGTTGAGCGCGCAGCGGATGTATTTGACGCGGTCGGAGCCCGGGTGCGGATCGGCGGTATCGACGGGCAGGAAGGTGTCGTAGCCGGCGTTTTCGCCGTCGAGGTAGTCGGTGTCGAAGAGGGTATATTGCAGGTCGTTGAACGGCGAGCCGGAGGAGAAGGTGGCCGGGCCGGAGACGAAGCGGCTCATGTCGGCCGTGCCGCGCGGCATGGCCGGGAAGGTGGCCGCGAGTGTGAGCAGCTGCGCTGAGGTCGGCGGGGTTTGGGCGGAGGTGAGCGAGCTAAGCGCGGCGAGGCTGCAAGCAGGGAGGATTGCCGCTGCGAGCGAGCGGATGCGAAACGGGAGCAAAGGCATGCCTAACGAGACGCGCTAGGCACGGGGTGGTTACGTCCGCAAGTGAAGCGCTACTGAGAAACTTGACTCGTGCGGAGGCGGAGCCTTGTCTTCCCGCATGCGCCGCCGCCCG
>CAYQAQ010000489.1:0-2559 GCA_964415495.1 uncultured candidatus Brocadiaceae bacterium
TTGCGCGTCATTGGGCGGCACCAGCAGCCCGCTGACGCCATGCGACACGATCTCGCTCAAGCCGCCGTGGTCCGCCGCGATCACGGGTATTCCGGCGGCCATGGCCTCGATGGCGACGCGGCCAAAGGGCTCCGGCTCACGCGAGGGCACCACGGCAATGTCTGCCGCGGCATAGAAGTGCGCCACATCCTCCGCATATCCGTGCACTTGAATGTGCTCTGCCACCGGAGACGCCGCCACGCGTGCCTCCAGCGCCTGCATGCGCAGCGGTTCACCGGGCGGCGGGCCGCCTACCAGAAGCAACTTGAAGCCGACCATTGGGCGTGCAGACAGCAGGTCCATGGCTTCCAGCAGCAGGTCATGCCCCTTCCAGGCGTTGACGCGGCCCACCATCAGCACCAGCACCGTTTCGTCGTCGACGCCCAAGGCGCGACGTGCGCTGCAGCGTTCCTGTGGGCTGGGTGCGGTGCCTGTCGATACGCCGTTCCATACGACCACACTGCGGCGCCGGGCCTCGGAGACACCTGCATCCAACCACACCCGTGTCTGTTCAGAGTTGCAGATCAGCCGCCGCGATAGCCGCTGTGCAAGCGCACGCATGCCACGTGCCACCCAGGCAGGCCGCCGGATGATCTCGCGCACATGCCAGACATGGGGTGTGCGCCGGCGCCATGCCCACAGCGCACCGGCCCAGACAGCCAGCGTGTTGGTGTAGACCAGATCCACCGGACGCTGTGCGGCGATGGCGTCCAGCGCCAACAGCGACGAGCGTATCTGCGCCGGCAGCCCCAGCAGACCTCGCACGGAAAAGAGCCTGCGTTCGACCTTCACCACCGGGACGATGCGCACCTGCAACTGGGCCTCGCGCAGCGCGTGGGCCAGAGGCCCTTCCTCCGGCAGGCAGACCGTGCAGTGCCAATGCTCGGTGTCCAGCCCGGACAAGACTTCCAGCAGGGAACGGTCGGAGCCATACATCTCGGCGCCCTGGTGAATGGCCAGCAGATGCAGGCGCTGGATGGTCATGACGGGACCCGCCTATTTCTGGCGGCGTCCTGCATGACGGTAACAACACAGGCCTCATACACACCCAGGCGCTGCTTGACCGTTGCGAGAGCGTCGGTGACCTCCTGGCGCACTGCCGCTCGGTGTTCAAAGCCGTCCATCACCTTCTGGATTACAACCTCGGCCGTGTCGACCTTGCAGTCCGCCAGCCGTCGATAGCCCAGGGTTCCGAAAAGGCCATTGAACTTGCGGCTGTACGCCATCGGTACCACCGGCACCCCGGACGAGAAGGCGGCAATGCAAGCGTGCATTCGTGCACCGGTGAAGTAGTCCAGCCCCGCAATATAGGACTTGGCTTCGCTGGGACGCTCGAAGATCGGGGCCACGATCACGCCCGGAATCTCCGCTGCAATTGTTCTGGCCGCCGCCATGTCGTCTTCCACGGGCCTGTGAGGCACGATGACATGGCTGACCAGATGAACTTGTACCCCGGGCATGTCGGCAAAGCGCCGCACCAGTTTCCGCACAGTGTCGGCATAGTCAAGGCTGAGGCCGAACTGGTTGTCGCCCGTGTAGCCCCCGCCGAACAGCAAGCCCGACACGTTGACGCCTACCCGCGTGATCTGTGTATCGCCGTGAGACGCGCGCTGGAACGGCAACGCAAAAGCCAGGTCGGTGGCCTGGGCCGAGACAGTGTCCAACCCAAGCGCCGACAGATAACTGCGAGAAAGGTCGTCGCGGGCAAATACCCGCGTGCAGCGCCGCATCACCTGCGCCGCCATCCTGCGGGCCATCCAGGAGTCGAACGGCCCGATGGTCTGCGGCGCCAGAACGAGCGGAACGCCGGCGTTTCGCACGCGGTTCTTGCTGAGCCAGTAAAAGAAGAAGCGCTTGAAGCCGTACAGGGTGGCGAAGCTGTCACCTTCACCGATATCGAAGACCAGATCGCAACGCTTGACCTGCTTGGCAAAGTTAGCGCGCAACAGACGTGCTCGCGAGGTCTCGAGGCCATGCCCGCGCGCAGCGAGATCGGCCACCAGGCTCGAAGGCATGGAAGCACCCGTTCCCATGACCAGGAAATCACATCGCAGCCCGAGGTGCTCCGCCGCGGCAGACAGGATGGCGAGGTGCGACTCGGTGAGTGCGCCGACGCCCAGATTGCCTGAAGACAGTGAGTGCCAGAGCAATCCGATGGAGAGCCGAGGATGGTTCAAAGCGGGCTTCAGCATTGCCGTGCGATTGAGCGACCGCCACCAAGTTGGGACTGATGTGTCATTGCTGCTCCGGGCTCGCGCGCCTGTAGGTGCCCCACGCTTGCCGAAGCCATGCAATTGGCGATGCGCCAAGTGCTGCCCGAAGCAGCCGAAGCCCTCGATAGCGCGGCGCTGCTCCCAGGGCCAGTCGCGCAGCCAAGGTTCGCCCTAACACCATGCGCTTGCGCAGAACTTGATAGGGCTGCATCACTTCCACTTGATTCAGCGCCAAGGGCGTGCATTCAAGTGCGCCTGCGGCCATTGCTTCCTGAACGAGCGCTTCGCCCGTCAATGTGCGCGTCAG
>CAYQAQ010000490.1:0-1919 GCA_964415495.1 uncultured candidatus Brocadiaceae bacterium
CATGGCCCGCTCGCGTTCGCCGGCCAATTGCGCGCGCAGGCTGGCCAGCACCTCATCGTCGACCAAGGGCACTTCCAGGGCGGCTTCGGCGCGTCGTTCGGCGCCGGACAGTTGCGCTTCGAGCGACGCATTGCGTGCCGCGAGCGCGTCCCGCCGCTGCGCGGCGTCGGCGGCGCGCCGCTCCCATTCGGCCAAGCGATCCGCGTGCGCGGCCTCAAGCGCGGCGAGACGCATGGCCAAGGCATCGCGTTCGGCGCTCACGGTTGCCAAGCGTTCCGCATCGGCGGCGCGCGTGTCGGCCTCAAGCGTGCGTTCACGCATGATCGCGCTGAGTTCGTCGCGCGTGTGCGCGAGCAGGCGCTCCTGCTCATCCGCGCCCAAGGTCGTTGCGCTGCTCGAGATGACCCGGCGCAGGGCTTCCTTGATCCATTCCTTAAGATTGCGCTCGGACAGCGTCTTGAGGTTGCGCGTCTTGCCCGCGCGCGCGAGTTCCTCCAACGACGTGCGCTTGGTCAGCGAATCCAGCTGGCTGTCGATCTCAGCTTCGCTCGCGGTCTCCACCCGGGTGGTGAGCGTGGTGTGCTGAATGACCGGAGCCGAATTGGTACCCAGATCGAGCGAGAATCCTTCGCCCACCGGAGGCGGCGCCGCAGGACGAGGAACAGGGCGGGGGCGGGGGCGGGGTGCAGGCATGTCCGTGGTCCTCGGGGTGACCAGCTTGATTACGACGGTATGTGGGCAACCAGAAATCGGATAAGCCGCGCGCCAGCTGGTCCGTCTTGCTCGGCTCGTAGACCGTCATGGGGGGTCGAACGCCCGATCCAGGCCCCATCAATGGCCTGACCGCAGCTGCGCGCCTGCACGACCAGATTGCCCAAGGCGGTCGCCTCGGTGCGGATTGAAAAGCGGATTGAAGAGCTGACAGGAAGGCAGGCAGGAAGGCAGGAAGGCAGGAAAGCCTGGAAATGCGCCGGTCAGCCTAGCACGCGCAGAGGTCGTTGTCTGGAGGAGCTTCGACCTGAACGACTAGCACGATTGGACCCTTGGGTTTGTGGCCTCCCCCCTGCGCTGAGAATGGGCCGCGTGCGCCACGAAGACCTCGGGCGGCAACGCCTGACCCAGTCCGACCTCTTCCCGGCCGGCGACATCTCGATCCACGTCAACCATCCGATGCATCAGGGCGACATCCCTCTGCACGATCACGATTTCCTCGAAATCGCGCTAGTCACCGCGGGACACGCCATCCACCGCACGATCCACGGCCAGAATCCGCTCGGACCGGGCGATGTGGTGGTGGTGCAACCTGGCCAATGGCACGCCTATGAACAGGCCCGCGATCTCTGGTTGTTCAACTGCTGCTTCGGCACCGACCTGCTGCTGCGCGAACTCGCCTGGGTGGGCAGCGATCCGCTGCTCGGCCGTCTCTTCGCTGAGGTCTCCGGCCGCGTGCGTCCGACCGGAGCACAAGGCGTGCGCACCTATCACCTCGACGACGCGACCTTGCGTGAGGAGGTGGAGCACTGCCAAGCCTTGCGCGCGGTCATGGGCACCGGCGATGTCGTGCGTCGGCGCAGCGACGCCGTCGCGCATCTGCTCCTGCTGCTGGGCACCATCGCGCGCAGTCTGACCCCCACCACGGCGCACAGCGCGGCCAGCGCGATCAACGGCCCGGCCGCCCGCGCCGTGGACGCCATCGAATCGAAGCCGATCTGAGCCGCGAGTGGAGCCTGGACGAGCTCGGCCAGCGCGCCGGTTTGCAACGCAGCCATTTCGTCCGCCGCTTCCGCCGCGCCACCGGTCTGTCGCCGATCGCCTACATCGCCCGCCGCCGGGCCGAAAAAGCCGCCGTGCTGCTGCTGACCACCGATCTGCCCATCGGCGAAATCAGCCGTCACGTCGGCTGGGACGACCCCAACTAT
>CAYQAQ010000490.1:1929-2557 GCA_964415495.1 uncultured candidatus Brocadiaceae bacterium
CCAATTATTTCGCCCGCCGCTTCCGCGCCGCCTTCGGTGTCAGCGCCCGTGAATACCGCGAACAACTCCCCACCCCCGCCTTGGCGCGGGATGGGGAGGATTGGATTCAGTGGTAAACGCCGGCCGCCGCGTTGCGGCGGGCCGGCAAGCGCTCATTTCGCTTTCTTCGCGACCTTGGCCTTTGGTGCCTTCGCCTTCGGCACCTTGATCACTGGCACCTTGGCCACGGGGGCCCACTTGCCGGTCTTGTTGGCGGCGTAGGCGGCAGCCATCAGGGCTACGGCCTGCTGGCAGGCGGTGAGATCTTCGGCCAGTTCGGCGGCGCTGAGTTCGCCACGGATGACGGCGACCAGGCGGTCGACGGTCTTCGGCTTGTCGGCGACGGGTTCGACCGGTTTGGCGTCCTGGCCGGGCTTGCCGAACACGTAGGTGCCGCCCTGGTGCCAGACGGCGCCTGCGCTGCCGTGCACTTCGAGGCCACCGGGGCCGCCCTGGTGAATCCACGCGGCTTCGACGGTGCCGAGCACGCCACTGGCGAACTCGATCTGGGCGATGCCGTGGTCATCGACGGTCTTGTAGATGCCGCTGCGGTTGGCGATCACGCCCCAGGCGCGCTTGGCCGGGCCGC
>CAYQAQ010000491.1:0-607 GCA_964415495.1 uncultured candidatus Brocadiaceae bacterium
GGATCAAGCGCGTCGACGGACCGTCGGCGGTGGTGGTGGCGGAGGTGGTGTCGTCGTCCCAGGAAAGGCTCATGGCAGGCTCGATATCAGAAGAAGGAGAGAAAAGAGAAGGCAGACGAAAAGGCAGTCACAGGAGACACAGAGACGCGGAGGATCCGCAGGAGGAGATTCGGAAACAGGTCACAGGAGACGCAGAGACGCGGAGGATCCGCAGGAGGAGAGAAGAGCTTTCTGCCCCCTCTCTGTCTTCCTCCGCGTCTCTGCGTCTCCTGTGATTCGAACCTGCGGAAGACGCATCACTGACAGGCTTCGCAGTCGGGGTCGGTGATGGAGCAGACTTTCGGCGCGGGGGCCGCCGGAGCTGCCGAAGCCGGTGCCTTCGGCGCCTGCGGGACGGCATTGAGCTGGCCGCCGCTGCGGCCGGTCGATTTCTCGACATGGGTGGCGCCCATGGAGCGCAGGTAGTACGTGGTCTTGCAGCCGGTCTTCCAGGCGTGGCGGTACATGATGTCGAGCTTCTTGCCCGAGGGTTCCTTCATGTACAGGTTCAGCGACTGCGCCTGGTCGATCCACTTCTGGCGGCGGCTGGCGCAGTCGATGAGCCACT
>CAYQAQ010000491.1:617-2557 GCA_964415495.1 uncultured candidatus Brocadiaceae bacterium
AGCCACGTCACGTCGACCTCGAAGGCGGTGGCGTACATCCGCTTGAGGTCCTCGGGGATGCGCGCGATCGGCAGCACCGAGCCGTCGTAGTACTTGAGATCGTCGGCCATCTGGCGGTCCCACAGGCCGCGCTGCTTGAGCTCGTCGACCAGGTGCAGATTGATCACCGTGAAGTCGCCGGACATGTTCGATTTGACGAACAGGTTCTGGTACTGCGGTTCGATCGACTGGGCAACGCCGATGATGTTGGAGATGGTCGCGGTCGGCGCGATCGCCAGGCAGTTCGAGTTGCGCATGCCGTACTTGGCGATGTGTTCGCGCACCGGCGCCCAGTCCATGCGCGCCGAGCGATCCTGCTCAAGGTGACCGCGGCGCTGCTCGGCCAGGATGTTGATCGAATCCAGCGGCAGGATGCCGCGCGACCACAGGCTGCCGTCGTAGCTGGCGTACTTGCCGCGTTCCTTGGCGAGCTTGGATGAGCCGAGGATGGCGTAGTAGCTGATCGCCTCCATCGATTCGTCGGCGAACTCGACCGCTTCCGGGCTGGCATAGGCGTAACCGCGGATGTAGAGGGCGTCCTGGAAGCCCATGAGCCCCAAGCCGACCGGGCGATGACGCAGGTTGCTGCGGCGCGCTTCGGGAATGGTGTAGAGGTTGATGTCGATGACGTTGTCGAGCATGCGCATCGCAACCGCGACGGTCTCGCGCAGCTTGTCGTGGTCGAAGCCGTCCTTGGTGGTGTGCGCGGGCAGGTTGATCGAGCCCAGGTTGCACACCGCGATCTCGTCGGCGTTGGTGTTGAGGGTGATCTCGGTGCACAGGTTCGAGCTGTGGACGACGCCGCAATGCTGCTGCGGGCTGCGCAGGTTGCACGGATCCTTGAAGGTGATCCAGGGATGGCCGGTTTCAAACAGCATGGTCAGCATCTTGCGCCACAGCACGACCGCTTTCATGGTCTTGGTGGTGCGCAGCTTGCCGGCCTTGGCTTGGGCTTCGTAGTGCTCGTAGCGCTCGCGGAAGGCGGTGCCGAAGGTGTCGTGCAGATCGGGCACTTCGTTGGGCGAGAACAGGGTCCAGTCGCCGTCGGCTTCGACGCGCTCCAGGAAGAGGTCCGGCACCCAGTTGGCGGTGTTCATGTCGTGACAGCGGCGGCGATCGTCGCCGGTGTTCTTGCGCAGTTCGAGGAATTCCTCGATGTCGAGATGCCAGGTTTCCAGGTAGCCGCAGATGGCGCCTTTGCGCTTGCCGCCCTGGTTCACCGCCACCGCGGTGTCATTGGCGATCTTCATGAACGGGATCACGCCCTGGCTCTTGCCGTTGGTGCCCTTGATGTGGGCGCCCAGCGCGCGCACCGGGGTCCAGTCGTTGCCGAGGCCGCCCGAGAACTTCGAGAGCAGCGCGTCGTCGCGCATGGCCTTGAAGATGTCGCCGAGGTCGTCGCCGATGGTGGTCAGGAAGCACGACGAGAGCTGCTGGTTGATGCAACCGCTGTTGAACAGGGTCGGGGTCGACGCGACGTAGCGGTGGGTCGAGAGCATCTCGTAGAATTCGATCGCGACTTCCTCGCGATTGACTTCGCGCTGGGCCAGGCCCATGGCGACGCGCATCCAGAACGCCTGCGGCAGCTCGATGCGGCGGCCATCGACGTGCAGGAAGTAGCGGTCGGCGAGGATCTGCAGGCCCTGGAACTGGAACAGGTTGTCGCGGTCGAGGCGGCAGGCCTTGGCCAGGCGCGGCAGATCGTAGCCAGCGAGCTCTTTCGAGAGCAGCCCGGCATCGATGCCAACGCGGATGTATTCGGCAAAGTAGGCTGGCCACTGTTCGGCCAGCTCGGCCTGGGTGCAGAACGTGCCGACGGCGTCGGCGCGCACCTGGTCGAGCAGCAAACGCGCGGCGGCGAAGGTGTAGTTGGGCTCTTCCTCGATGCGCATGCGCGCCGA
>CAYQAQ010000492.1:0-2547 GCA_964415495.1 uncultured candidatus Brocadiaceae bacterium
AGGACGACGACAAAGGCGATCACGGCCGCCGATACCGCAGCAGCCTCAAAGGACTGACGCAAATCCGATGCCGCCACCACCACGATGAGCTGCGCCGGCAGGCCGACCCAATAGACCAGCCGATTGAGATCGGCGGCGCCGATCGCCGTGATCAAACCCCAGCGCGCCAGCAACCGCCCCAGCACCAGCACCGCTACCACTGGCGCGACCGCGCGCGCCAGGACCAGGAATTCGTGCATCGGAGACATCATTGCCCCGGTCCGGAAGTCCGGAAGTCTCGCGTGCTGTGGTTCACGAAGAAAAACGCAGGAACCCCTGGATATGGAGAGACCCGCGAAGCGCCACCACCCCTTCGACCGCAAGACTTCCGGACTTCCGGACCTCCGGACAGAGGCAATGACCGACCGGCGCCATCAATCCACCGAGTGGCACACGACTTGCCGCGACTGGCTGCCTGCCTTGCCCGAACCGGGAAAAGGCACCTTAATGGTGCGTCCGAGGTCGCCCATGCGCATGTTGAGCCGTTGCCTGCTGTCTCTTGCCCTGCCCGGTGCGCTGGTCGCTGCCAGCACACCGACCATGACGCCGACGCCGGCGCGGGCCCCGGCGGTGACCGGCCCTGATACCCAGCTCGTCGATCGGGTGATTCCGGCCTACGGCATGTATCTGCAACGCGGCGTTGGCATCGACGCTGCGGCCGCTGCGCTCGCTCAGGAATCCCTGCGCTTCGCGGCCGATGTCGAAGCGAAAGTGATGGCCGGCGAACTGCGCCGGGGTGCCGCTACTTTTGGCATCGCGACCGACGCGCGCGGCCTGCCGATTCGCGGCGCACAGCCCCAGATAACGGCGCGCGCGCCGCTGTCGGAAGAACGCACGCTGCTCGCCCTCTTCGATGCCACGGTCAAGATGCGCGAGCGTCTGACGCCGAGCGGCATTTCGGCTCCGATCGCTGAGCATCAGCACATCGATGCGTCGCTGTCGGCACTCACGCGCGCGGCGGAATTGCTACGCTTCGGTCTCGGCGACGACATCTACACCGACCTCGACGCGCGCTCGGTGGCGTGGAAACAGCGCATCTACGCGGCGCGCCTGCAAGTACGCGAAACCCGCATCGCAGAAGTGATGGCGGCCGACCGGCGCATCAGCCGCAGCCGTGCCGAACAGACGGTCAATGCTCAGCCACTGATCATTCCCGAGATCGATCTGCTCGACATTCCGCAGGATGTCCGCGACGCCGTTGAGGTGACGATCACCGCCGACGAACCCACGCCAGCCAAGCCACCCGCCACACGACGGACGCCGACTGTGCAACCTGCGCCGACCGCGCCAGCCATTCCGGAGCCCTCGCCGTCGGTCAACGACCTGCCTGTCTTCGAAGAACCTGTCTTCGAAGAACCCGCCGCGCCAGAACCCGTCGAAGCGCTCCCCGAGCTGTGGGTCGAACCGCAACCGGCAGCACCCGCGCCGGAACCCGAACCAGAGCCGGCCATGCCAGAGTGGGAACCGGTCGTCGAACCTGAACCTGTCCCAGCCCTGCCGGAGCCCGAACCCGTCGTGCCGGAGGCCGAGCCGATGGCCGACCCCGAAGCGCCTGCCGCTGAAGAACCAGAGGCGCCTGCCGCTGAAGAACCAGAGCCGGAAGCGGCTCCGGAACCCGCGATGGAGGCCGTGCCGGCACCAGCGCCAGCGCCGGTCCTCGATCTCGACGATCTGCCGGATCTGTAGGCGGGCGTACGGTCGGCGTCAGCGGTCCCAGGCGCTGACGTTTGATACCCTTGCGCCCCTGGACCGTGGCCATGAGGCGGAAGCTACCGGGCCGACGTCAGACGTCGTGACCGTCGCTGACCGGACCACCTGTTGCTCTGTTCGCGGTCCTCACCCAGTGCAGGCTGGCCGCTGAAGCCGACGTTACATCAGTAGCGCTGACGCACGGGCACCGCGCGCGGGTCGTGCTGCGGCATTTCGCCGCGCAAATGATCGAACTCGCGCGGATCGACCAGGGTCGAACGATCGCCTTGCCGGATCAGCAGCATCGGACGCTCGCGACCGGTTTCCGGATCGGCAATACGGATGAGCTCCTGCACAGCCACGACCGAATCCGTGCTCACGTGCGGCCGCAGATTCCACGCCGCGCCGAGAATGGCGACGGTCAGCAGCGCGGCGGTAGCCGCGATCCAGCGCTGCGGCACGCGATAACGAATGACGGTGACAGCCGGCGGGACCGCGCGCAGCGGCGCTGTGCTCACCGCCAGCGTCACCAGATCGTGGCGCGCGAGCGCATCCTGACAGCGGGCGCAGCGCGCCAGATGCGCAAACAGGTCCGGGTCGGATTCGTCATCGAGCACCTCGTCGGCCACCAAGGGCAACAAGGGCTCGACGTCGGCGCAGGTCAGGATTTCCGGATCGGTGCTCACAGGCCGCCTTCCAGGATGTCGTCCAATTGTTCTTTCAGTGCCGCACGGCCGCGACACAGCCGCACTTCGACGGCTTGGCGAGTGATGCCGAGGCGTTCGGCGATCGCTTCGTGATCCAACCCCTCTTCGATGC
>CAYQAQ010000493.1:0-2528 GCA_964415495.1 uncultured candidatus Brocadiaceae bacterium
CAACCTCGACACCTGCATCGCCCTGCGCACCGCGATCCTGACCCCCGGCGAAGTCCACGTTCAAGCCGGCGCCGGTGTCGTTGCCGATTCCGTGCCCGCGAAGGAGTGGGAAGAGACTATTCGCAAGGCAACGGCGACACTGCAGGCGATCGCGCGCGCAGGCGATTTCTAAAGCAGGGTGGGTGGGACGATGGCGTACCGCCGGCTTCAGCCGGCATGCGGGTCGAGCCGGCTAAAGCCGGCGGTACGGGGGAGGGCCTCCCTGTGTGGTAGCAACTATTTGGGATCCGGATCCCGGCTCTCTCGCGGATGAGCCCACAGAAAAGCCGCTAGCCGCTGGTCGGCGAGTCACTCCACCAACCGCTGCGCCTCCGCCGCCAGGACCATCTCCTGATGGGTCAGATCGGCGACTGCATACGCAGCTTCGAACACCGTGAGGTTGGCTTCGTTGACGCGCAGCAGGGTTTCGGTGCCGGCTTCGTAGCGGCTGCGGATTTCATTATAGAGCGTGCTGCTGAGGTCGCGGATGCGTTCGCGGATGGCGATGCGGCGGTTGAGGTCGTCGATGCGTTCGCTCAGGCTGGCGGCGGCGGCTTGGCGCTGGCGCAGCACCGCGCGGGTCTGGTGAATCAGCGCTTGGGCTTCGGCATCGGCGGCGTTGGCGTTGGCGTTGCGCACGCCGCCATCGACCAAGCGCCAATCCAGGCGCAGGCCGGCGGACCAGCCGTCGTCGAGGTCATCGACGCGGTCGCCGCGGAGATCGCCGCCGGCGAAAGCGTAGACAATCGGCAGGCGATCGGCGCGTTCGCCGCGCGCGAGGGCGTCGGCCTGCTGACGCAAGGCGGCGAGCCGTGCGAGATCGCTGCCACTGCCGATGCCATCCTGGGCGGCGCGCAGCAGATCGGCGAGATTGTCTGGGCGACCGAGCGTGCCGCTGACCGTGAGGCGCGCGACCGGGACGTCGACGATGTCGGCGAGGGCTTCCATTGCCACGACCAGCGCGGCGCGCGCGAGTTCGCGCTGGGCTTCGGCTTCGGCGACGCGGATTTCGATGTCGGCGACATCCAGACCGTCGGCGATGCCGACTTCGCGCCGGGTTTCGGCGTCGGTGCGCTCTTCGCCACGTTGTTCGACGCGGCGGGTCGAAATGTCGATCAGCTCGCGCGCGAGCAGCACATCGGCCACAGCGAGGCGGGCGCGATAGGCGAGATCGCGGCGCACGGTGGCGGTATCGGCTTCGGCGCTAGCGATAGCGGCATTGGCGCTGCGTCGGGCGGCGACCACGCGGCCGAAGCCGAATAGGTATTGGGTGACGTTGCCGTCAGCGCCAAAGCGCGTCATGCGGCCGTTGTCGTTCTCGTAATCCTGATTGCGCGTGCCACCAGCCACGCCGCCGTCGGCTCCGACATCGATTTGCGGTCGAGCAAAACCGAGCACGGAATCGGCGCGATGACGGACTGCAGCCAATTGGCTGGTACTCGCGCGCAGCACACTGCTGCGCTCCAGCGCCAACTGCACGGCTTCATCGCCGGACGCAATGGTCCATTGCTCGTCGGCGCTGGTGAGCAGGCCTGGCAGCAACAAGCACGACAGCAACAGACAGGACGGCTTCAGCGATGGCAGGATCATGGAGAGGATTCCTCGTCAGGAGTCTTGCGGGTGCAAGCGTCGATCAGGCGTGCGAGCAGTTCGTAACAGGGCGGCAGCACCAGCAGCGTCAGCACGGTCGACATCGACAGCCCGGCACAGAAGGCGAGCGCCATCGGACTCCAGGTCAGGCTGAACGTGGGAATGCCGATCGCGGTGGGCAGCAGTCCGGCCAGGGTGGTCAAGGTCGTCATGAGCACCGCGCGTAGGCGACTGTGCGCGGCGCCGGTCACCGCGTCGCGCAGCGAGACGCCGTCAGCGCGGCGGCGGTTGATCACGTCAATCAGAATGATCGCGTTGTTGACCACCATGCCAGCCAGCCCAACCACCGCGATGAAGCTGTTGACGGTGAACAGCGCGCGTTCCGGGCGCACGACATTCGGGCCCAGCGTCATCGCGATCACCCCGAGCACGCCCATGACCAGCACCACGCCGGTGAAGGCGAAGAAGATGTTGGTCATGATCAGCGCCGGCTGCAGGTAGCTGCGGAACTGGGTGGCGAGGATGATGTAAATCAGCACCACGGCGAAGATGAAGGCGAACATCAAGGACTGGTAGCTGCGTCCCGTCGATTCTGCCTCACCGCCGAGGAACAACGACACGCCGGGGTAGTCGTCGCGGTGCTCTTCCCACCACGCCGAGATGACGTTGCTGCAATCGAAAGCGGATATGCGTGCAGTGGGGGCGAGATTGCCCGAAACACCGATCGTGGTCACGAAGTCGCGGCGGATGCGCTGCGTCGGTTCGCGCACGCTGCTGATCGAGCCGAGATCGGCATAGGTAATCGTAGCGCCGCCGACACCGGTGCGCACGCCGAGTTCAGCGAGTGCACCGAGGTCGCGCAGCGAGCCTTCCGGAACACGGACGCGGACCGGGATGTC
>CAYQAQ010000494.1:0-2525 GCA_964415495.1 uncultured candidatus Brocadiaceae bacterium
CAGCGACCTTGGCGAGCAAGGCCGCTTTGGCGGCATCGTCGCTCGCCACAGCGAGGAGCTCTGGCAAGCGCGCGGCGGCCACATCGGCCACCGGACCGGTCACGGCCTGAATGCGCCGGAACCACGCGGCATGCTGATCAGCGCTGACCTCCATATCCTCATCGCTCGCGGCGCGCAGCACATACTGCAGGACGTGAGCCCGCGCCGGCCGACGGAATTGTTCATGCCGTTCGGCATAGGCCGCCACCAATTCATCGGGCGTCACATGGCTGCTGCGTTGATCGAAAAAGCTCAATGCGGCCCGGATCTTTTCGCGCCGTTCCATCTGACCACGCCAACGACCAATCTCATCGGGAGTGGCCAAGCGGCCGCTCGTTTTCAGATCCTCCAGAATGCGTTTAGCGATCACGTTGCGATCGAGCTGAACACCCTTCTCTTCGGCGAAGAGCAACAACAACGTGTCATCGGTGACGCGCTCCAAAGCTGCACGCCAGATTTCCGCCACTTCCGCTTGGCTCGCCGGGGCCTGACGCGGACGATTGGCCTGCAGATGGTCGACCAGGTCGCCCAAGGTGATGACCTTGCCGCTGACATAGCGGATGGACCGGTCGACCAATTGCGTCGGCAAGGCTTCCGCCGCTAAAACACCGGTCATCAGCAGGAGAACCACGAATCGTATCATGGTGGGGCAGGCTCCGTCATCGGCAGGAAAGGGAAGAGGCAATCAATGAGAGGTGATGAGCGGAGGGGGCGAGGGCCAGGGTGAAAACGCCCCTCTGGCCCCAGCTATCGTCTTGGTGAGCATGAGCCTTCACCGCTCGTCGCTCACATAGCCCACCACCAATAGAACACCCCGACCATGGGCCGGGGTGTTCTCACGATGCGCCGCGAATGGAGCCTCACGGCTCGCCACCCGCCGCTCGCCACTCACTTAATGTACAGTTCCACCCGGCGATTCTTCGCCTTGTCGCCACCGCGCGACGCGTGTTCGCCACGGAAGGCACCGTGCAGGCGGGTGGCGCTGACATTGGCCTTCTGCAGTTCACGCACCACGGTGGCAGCGCGGGCGGCGGACAGGCCCCAGTTGTCGGTGAACTTTTCTTTGGTCGCGGCGCGCGATACCGGCGTATCGTCGGTATGGCCTTCGACGATGATGCGCGAGTTCGCATAGTCACCGCTGGTCAGGCGGCTGGCGAGCTGGTTGATCGACTGGCGCGCCGATTCATTGAGATCGGCTGAGCCCTTGGCAAAGAAGAAGTCGTCATCAAGGGCGATGCTGCCGGTATCGGTCTGATAGATGCCTTGGATTTCGCCGCCCTGAAGAATGCCGGAAAGCTGCGCACCGACGCTCTGGCTGTTGGCGAGCGCTTCGTCGCGCTGACGACGCAGCGCGTCATTTTCGCTGCTAAGCCGTTCCAGCTCAGTGGTCAGGCGGGTCATCTCCGAGCGCTGCTCGTCCTGGATCACCTGATCTTGTTGATAGTTCGAACGCGTACGGCAACCCGACAGGGCGACCACGCCGATCAGCGTCACGAGAAGGGCAAGGCGGGCGACGGACATGCAGAGGCTCCAGAGAGAGTGAGAAAACCGTTCCAGACGGTGCGCGAAGCTACGACGCGGGCCCTGGTCACGCAAGCCGGCGTTCAGGATCCCTGCGCAGCGCTGGCCAGTGCTTAGTTGCCGCGCCAGATGTCGACGATGATCTCGGTGCCAGAGTCAGGATCGCCGGGCACCAGCTTCTCTTCGCGCAGCGGATAGGTCTGCAGCACGGTCCCTTGCTCGGTCTTGGCCGCGGCCGTCTTGGCATCGAGGTCGAGTTCGGTGATGATCAGGCTATTGACCCGGGCGCTGGGTTCGCGGTGCGTGCCGCGGAAGGCCTGGTAGCGCCAGCCGGATTGATCTTCGCCCGAGTTCTTGATGTCGATCCAGTCAGCACTGGGATTGTTCTGACGGAAGCGATCCTGGTTGGGTTCGACGCTGAAGCCGGCCACACTGCCCGCCATGCGCGTCCAGCCGTTATCTTGCGCGCCCAGGGCGCGGTTCTTGTTGGCCAGTTTGGCGTCCTCCTTCGGCACCACGCTCATCACGTAATACGGCAGGATGAACAGGGCGGCGATCACCGTGGTCAGTACCAGCAGGGTCGGCCAGAGCCAGTGGGTCGGCTCTTCTTCGCGCAACGCCACGCGGTTCGAGCGCACGCTGCGACGGGCCGAACCAGCGGACCTCGGGGATTCCTGCGTCTGGAAATCGAGCGGTGCCGTCGTGGCGCCCACGGCGGTCTCGTCAACGGCGGTCATCACCGCGGTGTTGGAGTCGGTGAAGCTGAGGTTGCCGGCTTGGCCGGTCTGGCGCGTCTCATCAAACACCAATTCCCTGGTGTTGGCATTGTCGTCGAAGGACACCACTTCGAGTTCATCGCCAAACGTGATCGACGAATCATCGGGCCCGCGGCCGCGCGATTGCACGATGGTTTCCGACGAATCATCGACCACTTTGCCGAGATCGATTGACAGGTCATCGCTGTC
>CAYQAQ010000495.1:0-2520 GCA_964415495.1 uncultured candidatus Brocadiaceae bacterium
GTCATTAGTGCTCATCAAGGACTCCGCAGTTCACAGGAGACACCGAGACGCAGGGGACCGCAGAGAATAATCGGGAACGTGGGAGCACGATGAGGTGACCACGCGCTGTTGCTCCATGTGTCTTTGCCCGCATCGCTCCTGCCGCATCTCTGCGTCTCCGTGTCTCCTGTGAAATGCGGATAGAGATGCATTGCCCTGGCCGTCACCACGTGACGGGCTGTTCCGTCTCCCGTTCGGGATCGTGCGGTTTTCCGCTGGCGGGGCGGCGGCCGAGGTCGGTGATGTAGCAAGCGAGGTTGATGATCTCGTCGTCGGACAGAAAGCCCTTTTGCGCGGGCATGCCGCGGTCGATGACGCCTTCCGCGATGGTGTGCATGATGGTGGTCATGTCCGAACCATAGACCCACCACACGTCGCGTAGGTTTGCTCCGGGGGTGGGATTGCCGTTCATGATGCCGTTGGCCTCGGGGCCGTGGCAGGTGATGCACTGCACTTTGCTAAAGAGTTCGCGTCCCTTGGCGATGCGCTCGGGGTTGGTGCTGAGTTCGCGCAGCAGGCTTTCCTCCAGCGGGCCGGTGCTGTTGCGCAGGCGTTCTTCGTTGGCCGCGGCGATCTGTAATTGCAGCCGCTCTGGGCCGAGGGGAGCACCTTCGATGTGATACCAGCCGATATAGAACACCGACCACACCACCGACAGCCACAAGATGGCCAGCCACCAGCGCGGCAGATCGTTGTCGTACTCCTGGATGCCATCGAAGGAGTGAGGCTTGACGATATCGCGATCAACCATGGGTATTGGTTCCATCGTCGAGGGGTAGTGCGCCCATGCGGTCGTGATGCTTGCGTCGCCGATCACAGATCAGGTAGATGATCACGGCCAGGAAGATGCCGAAGCTCAGACAGGTCGCGAGGATCGCCCAGATCGGTTCGCCCTGAGCGCCAAGTTCTTTGATCACGGGGTGGCTCCAGAGGTGCTGAGGATTCGCGATGCATGGCGTGGTGCGATCACAGGAGACGCAGGGACACGGAGACCACGCGGAGTGTTGAGAGTGAGGAGAGATGCGTCTCTGCGGATCTCTGCGTCTCTGTGTCTCCTGTTCTCGAATGAATGGCGGCTCATGGTGAGGTCGCCACAGGTTTCGACAGATCGGTGCCGAGCCGCTTGAGGTACGCGATCAGCGCGATGATCTCGCGCCGTTCGAGATCGGGGTCGTCCAGGCTCGGCAGATCACGCCGGATTTCTGCGGCGATGACCTTGGCTTGCGCTTCCGCGATGCTCACCGCGTTGGCGATGGTGGGCTTATCGTAGGGGGTCATGATCGGCGGAGCAGCCAAGACGCGCAATTTCGTGTGCAGGTCGCTGAGATCGAGCAGATCGCGCACCAGCCACGGATACGCTGGCATGTTCGTGCCCTGCGAGGTCGACTGCGGGTCTTCCATATGTTGGTAGTGCCACGAGGCACTCGGTTTCAGCAGGCCGATGCGCGCCAAATCCGGACCCGTGCGCTTGGAGCCCCACAGGAACGGGCGGTCGTAGATATGCTCACCGGCGCGGCTGTGCTCGCCGTAGCGCACGACTTCGGCGCGCAGGGTGCGAATCATCTGGGTGTGGCAGCCGACGCAGCCTTCGCGGATATAGAGATCGCGGCCAGCGAGTTCGAGCGGCGTATACGGCGTGACCGAGGCGATCTTGGGACTCAGCGATCCCTGTACCATGTTCGGCACGATTTCCAAGACGCCACCGACGGCCAAGGCGAGCGCTGTCAGCAAGGTGAACGCGGTCGGCCAGCGTTCGAGCAGGGCGTGCAGCCGGTTGCCGCGCTCACGCGCATCCGGGGCCTTGAGCGCTTCATCGATCAGCTCTTCGTGGTTGGTTTCACGTGCCAGGGCCGGGGCTTCAGCGGCTTCTTCCGCGAGGAAGCGACCTTGGCGCATGGTCATGACCACGTTGACGACGCACAGGATGAGGCCGGTGAAATACAGCAGGCCGCCGACCAGGCGCATCCAGTAGAAGGGCATCACCGCCTGCACGATCTCAATCCAGTCGCGGTGCTTGAGGGTGCCATCTTCGGCGAAGGTCAGCCACATGCTGCCCTGAGTGACGCCAGCGATCCACATGGTGATCGCGTAGATCACGATGCCGAGGGTGGCGATCCAGAAGTGCGCATTGGCCAAGGCGTGCGACCACAGGTTCGTGCGGTACATGCGCGGAAACAGCCAGTAGATCATGGCAAAAGCGAGGAATCCATTCCAGCCGAGGGCACCGCTGTGCACGTGGCCGATGGTCCATTCGGTGTTGTGCGAGAGCGCGTTCACCGAGCGCAGGGCCAGCAGCGGACCCTCGAAGGTCGCCATGCCATAGGCGGTGATGGCCAGGACCATGAATTTGAGCACGGCCGAGGTGCGCACTTTGTCGAAAGCTCCGCGCAGGGTCAGCAAGCCATTGATCATGCCGCCCCACGACGGTGCGATGAGCATGATCGAGAAGGTGACGCCCAGGGTCTGCGCCCATTCCGGCAG
>CAYQAQ010000496.1:0-2519 GCA_964415495.1 uncultured candidatus Brocadiaceae bacterium
CGCGGGCGGCTTAACTCGCACGTTAGGCCGCTCAAGATATGCTCGCTTCTATCCTTCGAAAACTTGCCACTGGGGCGCTTTACGGCGTCGGCTTTGCCACGGCCTTCCTTGCAGTGACGCTTCTCGTACTAGGTAATGCCGGAACCTTCTTTCCGGGCAGGTTGGCTGCGGAGCAACCAGCTTCCACTGCCGCCTCTGACTCCGATCTGACAAATCAACTGATCTTTGAGACTCATCGAGCTGGCGTTGATGCTTTGGGCAGATTGGAGATCGTTGCTTCAGTCGAGAACAAGGGACCCAGCGTTCCTGACTATGTGAACATATACGCCGACCTCTTCGACTCGGAGGGCAAGTTCCTGTATCAGTGCATGCATCAGTTCAGAACGCTCGAGTCTGCGTCAAAACAAAACTTCATCATTGACTGCTTCCGCATGAACAAAGAGTTGGTTCCCAGGTATTCGAAACACCAGTTCCATGCGCGTCGCATGCGCTGAGCGGCCTAACCCAATACTGTTCCTTTAGTCAGTTTCTGTCCATACTTGGGCATGGTCAACCTCCGGAGCAGCCATGGCCAGGACGAAGGCGAGATTGGGTTCAGGGGCACGACTGGCGGACTACCTGAGCGCGAGTCTGCTGGCTCGAGTGTTCCCTGCAGAGCGAGTGCACGAAGCGCTGGACGCGCACGGTGTGAACTCGCAGCGCATCCGTCGCTTTCCCGCGGTGGCGGGGGTGTACTACACGATGGCGCTGAGCCTGTATCCGGAGGCCGCCTACGAAGAGGTGTTCTCGGTCGTCGCGCAGGGCCTGGCCTGGGCACGGGGGGCGGAGCAGCCACCGCCAGTGTCCAAGTCCAGCATCAGCGCGCTGCGCAGCCGGATGGGCTCGGCGCCGCTGCGCGATCTGATCCGCAGCTGCTGCCTGCCGCTGGCAGATGTGGGCCGGCAGCCGCAGGCCTTCTACAAGGGCCTGCGCCTGATGGCGATCGACGGCAGCCGCCTGGAGCTGGCCGACGAGGTCGATGTGGCCACCGCCTTCGGTCGCCCGGGCAGCCGCACCGGTGTGGCGGGCTACCCGCAGGCGCAGTGCGTGGTACTGGCCGAGTGCGCCACCCACGCCATCGTGGCTGCCGAGCTCGGACCCTACCGGGGCGACGAGTGGGAGCTGTGCCAGTGGCTGCTGGGGGCGCTGGAGCCGGGGATGCTGCTGCTGGCCGATCGGGGCTTCAACGGCTTCGAGCACTGGCAGCAAGCGCTGGGCAGCGGCGCGCAGTTGCTGTGGCGGGCCACGGAGTCGCGGCGGCTGCCGGTCGAGCAGTTGCTGCCCGACGGCTCCTACTTGACCCACATCGAGCCAACCGGGGTGGGCAAGGCGGTAGCCACTGCCCAGGCGCTGCAGGTGCGCGTCATCGAGTACCAACTGCCAGGCGTGCCCGACGCTGCGCCCCGCTACCGGCTCATGACCAGTCTGCTCGATCCGGTTCAGGCGCCGGCGCTGGAACTGGCGGCGCTGTATCACCAGCGCTGGCAGGTAGAGGCCGTATTCGACGAACTCAAGACCCATCTGCGCCAGGGCCGGCGCGTGCTGCGCAGCAAGACCGCCGAGCTCGTGCGCCAGGAGTTCTACGGCTGGGTGCTGGCGCACTACGCAGTGCGCTGGCTGCTGCACGAAGGCGCGGCCCGCAGCGGCCAGCCCGACGAGGCGCTGTCGTTCACGGCCCATGTCCAGCTGTTGCGCCGCGAGCAGCCCCGCTCCGGGGCTTTTCCCCCCAGCGCAACCCACACGCCGACAGCGATGGCTTCGTGAGCTGCTGCACGCCAGCGCCAAGGCCCGCTGCGTCCGAACGCTCAACCAACAGCGGCCCCGCATGGTCAAGCGCCGCAACTCGCCGTACGCCCCATACACGGCACCAAGAGTTCATCGCCCGCGCAGCTTCGAGCCCCGCATCAGCGCGCCCGCCGGGCCGCGAACCACGCGGGCCGCGCCCAGGGCACAAAAGAACGAATTCATAGACTAACGGAACAGTATTGGGTTAGGCCGCACCGATGGGCCGTGCCCGTGCTGTACGCGCCGCTGCAACGCCTGCGCCGTGACAGCCATGCGGATGCCGCAGCAGAATGCAGCAAGCGCATTGTCTGAAACGCATGTGGCCTTACGACTTCTTGTCCGAACTTGCGCGTTTGCGTTGGACAAGCCTCGCTGCGTGAAGCAAGAAGTCCAGAATTGCGCCTGCTGCCGCTCCGTACGCAAGCCATATGGCCAGTTCGTTAGTTGTTGATCCGTACGCTGCGCCTAGAGCTGCTCCTATGGCGACTGCTACACCTGTATTCATGAGTGTTCCTCCCGGTTTCAAACGATGGCTGTGGCAAGTATCCCATCTCGCAGTGGGCAAATCAACGAGTGCTGCTTTAGTTGAGGGGCGACTTGACTTCAAGTGCGCAAGAGCTGAGACGTTGCCTGCTTGTGCGGCCTAACGTGTTATACCAATCAGCGTTACAAAGCTGACATGACTTGATGGTACG
>CAYQAQ010000497.1:0-2518 GCA_964415495.1 uncultured candidatus Brocadiaceae bacterium
TGCTGGAAACCTACTTCAGCAAATACGGCCGCCGCGGCCACGCCTGGGTTCCGCGTTAACCGCCAGCGCGAGAAAACGCAGAGTACACTGAGACACAGAGACACAGAGACACGGAGACACGGAGGATAAAGCATTGGCGAGTGGCAGGATAGTGCAGCTATCTCTGCGAATCTCCGCGTCTCTGCGTCTCCTGTTCGCTTCCCTCCCAACGATTAGATCAACCCCGCGTGGCGTAAAACGTCGTCGAGGTGCTCGACGAAATGCACGTTGATGCCGCTGCGCACGTGCTCGGGCAGTTCGTCGTAGTCGCGTTCGTTGGCTTTCGGCAGCAGAGCGACCTGCAAGCCGCTGCGTTTGGCAGCGATCAATTTTTCGCGCACGCCGCCAATGGGGTAGACGCGACCGGTCAACGTGAGTTCGCCCGTCATGCCAAAACGACGACGCACCGGCTTGCCGAGGGCCAAGGACAGCAAGGCCGTGGCGATCGTGGTGCCGGCGCTGGGGCCATCCTTCGGCGTCGCACCGGCGGGCAGATGGAGATGAATGCGGTGGTTCTCGAACCAGTCGGCGGGGATGCCGAGGCGTTCGCTGGCACTCATCAGGTAACTGCGTGCCAGATTGGCGCTCTCCTTCATCACATCGCCGAGTTGCCCGGTGAGCGTGAGCGAACCCTTGCCCTCGCCGGCGGCCGTGGCGACCGCTTCGATTTCCAGCGTCGCGCCGCCCATGGAGGTCCAGGCGAGTCCCGTGACCACGCCGGGCACGGCATGCGGCATGAGTTCGTCGTCGCGCATCAGCGGCTTGCCGATGAACATGGTCAGCGTATCCGGCGTGATCGCCACCTTGCTGAAGGTACTGGGATCCGTCGCTTTGCGCGTCGCGACCTTGCGGCAGATCTTGGCGATCAATTGTTCGAGGCGACGCACGCCAGCTTCGCGGGCATAGCCGCGAATGAGCAAGCGCAGGCCAGGGACCGGAAAGGCGAGGTCCTTGCTGGTCAGACCATGCTCACGGCGCTGCTTCGGTACCAGATGGCGCTGGGCGATAGCGAGTTTTTCAGCCTCGACGTAGCCGGCGAGGCGGATGACCTCCAGACGATCGCGCAGCGGCTCGGGAATGCCGCCTTCTTCATTCGCGGTGCAGATGAAGAGCACGCGCGACAGATCCAGGCGCACATCGAGGTAATGGTCGAGGAAGTCGCGATTCTGTTCCGGATCGAGCACTTCGAGCAAGGTCGCCGCTGGATCACCCTGCCCCGATCGCGTCAGCTTGTCGATTTCGTCGAGCAGAATCACCGGATTCATGCTGCCGCAGCGGCGCAGCGCTTGCGCCAATTTGCCGGGCAGGGCACCGATGTAGGTGCGGCGATGGCCTTTGATCTCGGCTTCGTCGCGCAAGCCGCCCAGGGACAAGCGGAAGAAGGTCCGTCCCAATTGCCGCGCGATCGACGCACCAATCGAGGTCTTGCCCGTCCCGGGTGGACCGGCCAAGAGCAACAGGCCACCGCCGTGATCGCCCTTGAGTTTGCGCACAGCGACGAACTCACCGATGCGATCTTTGACCTCATCGAGACCATGATGATCGGCATCAAGACCGCTGCGCAAATGTGCGAGATCGAGATCGTCGGTGGTATATTCGCCCCACGGCAGCGCGGTCAGCCATTCCAGCCGCGAACGGGTGACGCCGTATTCGGGTGAATGCGGTTCGAGCAGGCCGAGTTTGCGCAGATCTTCGTCGATGGCTTGTTTGGCCTCGGCGGGGATTTTTTCGCCTTTTTCGTCGACCACGGCGCGGAACTTGGCTAACTCCAGACTCTTATCATCGGTCTCGATGCCGAGTTCCTGTTTGATCGCCTTGAGCTGCTCGGTGAGGAAGAATTTGCGCTGATGATCGCTGACTTTTTCTTCGATCTGCTTGGTGATCTTGCTCTTCAGTTCGCTGAGCTGCGTTTCCTTGGCAACCAAGGCTAAGACGCGCTCCATGCGCGGCAGAATGGCATCGGTGGCCAGCACCGCTTGGATCTCATCGCGATCAGCCGTGGTCAGGGTCGCTGCCAAATCAGCGAGCCGACCTGGGCCATCGGCGGCGTTGAAATTGGCCAGCACGGAACGGATCTCGTCGGCGAAGACCGGATTGTGCGTGACCAATTCCTTGAGCGACGTCACCAGCGCCAGCGCCGCCGCCCGCACGTGGCTGTCCTGAGCATCGACTTGCGGGCGCAGCACTTCCCCGCGCACACGGATGGGGTCGGTGCCGACCAATTCGTCGCTGCGAAAGCGCCCCAGCACCTGACACAGAATCTGCATCGCGCCGTCGTCGCCGGCAGCATGCTTCATGATGCGCGCCAACGCGCCGACACGGTGCAGTTGCTCGTAGGTAAATGAGGCCGACTCGTCGAGCGGTTCGCGGGTCATGAAGAAGCCGACGTAACCGTGATGGTGCTCAATGGCCCTGCGGACGACGTCGACCAGTCGCCCCGGCGGCACTGCCAAGGGGAGCATCATGGTCGGGAAGACCG
>CAYQAQ010000498.1:0-2512 GCA_964415495.1 uncultured candidatus Brocadiaceae bacterium
ACGTGGAATATCACTGACCAATGTGATCAATGAGAGGCCAAATGCGGCCATGCAAGACGATATAATAGCGACGCAGACTAACACAGGGCTAACATGGTTTGTGTGGTGGTGGAAATCGTTGTGCAGTGCTGATTCGCTGGTGGCACCGTATAACACCATCCACGGGCGTGATAGGGGTCTTCGTGCCGGTCTCGTTGATGGGTGCGCCGTGGGTTTGGGCTTGTCTTTGGACTTCTTTGTGGATTATGGGTTTGTATGAATCCATATCTGTCATCTGGGTTGCCATCGAGCTCAACTGGGGCCACGCGCGTGCGCGAGGGCGCCTCCAAGGACTACGATGCCACCGGTGGGCAGCCGCCGCCAGAGGGGCAAGGCGCACTGCCGCCGCCAGAGGGGCAAGGCGCACTGCCGCCGCAGGGCGGCGGCGGCAGTGACGAGCGCGGGGGCGAGGGCACGGGGAGGAAGCCGGTGTGGCAGCGGAAGCCGGTCGAGGTGCCCCTGGCGGGGATCGGCAAGGCCATCGAGGCGGCGTGTCTGGTGCGGCATTATTCGCGGCGGACGGTGCAGGTGTATGTGGGGTGGGCACGGCGCTATGTGATGTTTCATCAGCGACGGCATCCGGCGGAACTGGGGGCCGAGGCGGTGTCGGCGTTTCTCAGTGACCTCGCGGTGCGTGGGCAGGTGTCGGCGTCGACGCAGAATCAGGCGCTGAATGCGCTGGCGTTTCTTTATGACGCGGTGCTCGGACGGCCCTTGCCGGAGGCCGCCGTGCGGGCAGTACGGGCGAAGCGACCGGTGCGGCTGCCGGTGGTGCTGACGCGGGCGCAGGTGGCCGCGTTTTTCGGCGAAATTGCTGGCGTGCCGCGGTTGATCGCGCTGCTGCAATATGGCGGTGGCCTGCGCCTGATGGAGGCGCTGCGCCTGCGCATCAAGGATCTCGACCTCGATCGGCGCATGGTTCTGGTTCGTCACGGTAAGGGCGGCAAAGATCGCATGGTGCCGCTGCCGACGGTGGCGGTGGCGGCGCTGCAGGAGCACCTCCGCGTGCGCTCGGCACAATGGCAGGATGATCGCGGGCGCGGTGCCGGCGAAGTCGCTCTGCCGTTTGCGATTGCGCGGCGGTCGCCCACGCAGGCAAAGCAGTGGGTGTGGCAGTATGTGTTTGGCAGCTCGCGCCTAAGTCGTGATCCCGCCGACGGACGCCTGAAGCGGCATCATCTTGATGATCACTGGGTGCAGCGCTGCTATCGCATCGCCTTTCACGCCGCCCGCGTGCATGTGCCGGCGTGCACCCATACCCTGCGCCACTGTTTCGCAACGCACTTGCTGGAACGCGGTCAGGATCTGCGCTCGATTCAAGAATTGCTCGGGCATCAGGACATCAGCACGACGATGATCTACACCCACGTGTCCACGCGCGGTCCGGGGGGCGTAGCGAGCCCGGCGGATGATTTACTGGGCCCAGCTACCTAGGCGTGCAGCGGACGGCCTCCCAAAGGATGGGAGCGCGGCAGTCGGCGATTCTCCTCGAGATTCGACACGGAATTCCCTTCAGAGCCGAAGGCTTTCAGTCACCCGGCACGGTGATGCCTGGACACGCTCCGCGCGGGTCAGCTGGGGGCCCCACCTGATCAACTGTCTTTAGTCAGTCCGGTTTGAAAGGCAAGAATGCGTGCCGTGGTTCGATTATTTACGCCTCGCCGTATATGCACACACCCCGGCCAAAAGACCGGGGTGTGTTTGATGCTGAGTTCATGACGCGGCCGCGGTCGTCGTGAAACCGCCGCGACGAGCGGAGTGCTGGCGCGCGCGCTCTTCGCGCCCTTTGCCGCTTCGGCTCACCTTACTGGAACGGATTGCTCCGGTAGAGGCTGCTGTCGATCGGCTCCTTCAGTTCCGCGAGCTCGAGGGCTGCGAAACCAGTCGCGATCACCAAGCCGGTGAAGGCGATGATCATCAGCCACATGTAGGTCTTGTCGTTATCCATGCGTAGATCCTTGGGCTAGGCGGCTTACAGCCGGTTCTGGGCCAGGTCGTTGACCTGGATCTTGGCACCGGCGGCATTCCAGGTCTGCGAGATGACGCGGCAGGCGACCATGTCGTTGAGCACCTTCTCGGCGCGCACCTTCACGATGTATTGGTTGGCGCGGAAGATGATGAACTCCATGCCTTCCTCGACCGCCGATTCCTTGCCGATGGTCAACATGATCAGGTCCTGCTGGCCCTGCGGGTTGACGCTGATCGCGGCGACGACGCCCTGCACGAATTTGGGCGAGGCGGCTTCGTCGTTGATTTCGCGGTGCACGGCCGGATGACGCTCGCGCACCAGGGCCAGACGCGCCTTGTTGTCGTTCAGCTCTTTGGTCAGGTCGCTGATGTCGGCGCGCGCCTTGTCCAGCGCGGTGGTGGTGTTGTGGAAATCGTCTTCCACTTCCGCCAACTTGAGGTTCAACTGGTGCGCGACGGCACGGGCGACCGAGGCGATGTGGGTCAGCTCGGTATTGCGATCGCG
>CAYQAQ010000499.1:0-2507 GCA_964415495.1 uncultured candidatus Brocadiaceae bacterium
GGTGGGGTCGACGGCCACTGCCTACCGTGCGGATGTCCTGCACTGTGGTCTGCGACCCGGCGTCGATCCGGAGCGGCTGAATCAGCTCGTCGATGATCTCGACGTCGATGAGCGCCAACTGTGATCATTCCCGACATCAATCTGCTGATCTACGCCCACGACGCCGAGGCTCCGCGCCATGCGCCGGCGCGGGCGTGGTGGGAGGACGCCATCAACGGCCGTGAACCGATTGGACTGCCGTGGGTGGTGATCACGGGATTCGTGCGCTTGGTGACCCATGCCAAGGTGATGCGTCAACCCGCGTCACCGGCGCAGGCCTGCACGGTGGTGTCCGGTTGGCTGGAGCAACCGCGCGTGCGCATCGTTGAACCGGGCCCGCGCCACTTTGCGGTGTTCACGCGCCTGCTGGCGGACCTCGGCGTGGCCGGCAGCTTGACCACCGATGCGCACCTCGCGGCGTTGGCGATCGAACACGCGGCCATCCTGCACAGCAATGATCGCGACTTCGCCCGCTTTCACGGTTTGACCTGGCGCAATCCCCTCGTGCACTAACGAACACACCCCGACCGCTTGCGGCCGGGGTGTGTTCATTATCAATTCCATTCGACCGTCGTCGCCTCAGCGACCGCGAACCGACGTGAGGGAATTTACAGGCCCTTCGAGACCATGTAGCTCATTAGGTCGACGACACGGTTGCTGTAGCCCCACTCGTTGTCGTACCAGCTCACCAACTTGAAGAAGTTGCTGTTGAGTTCGACCGACGAACCCGCGTCGTAGATCGACGAGGTCGCATCGTGAATGAAGTCCGAGCTGACCACTTCGTCCGTGGTGTAGGCCAGGATGCCCTTGAGGTAGGTCTCGCTCGCCCTCTTGAGCGCCGCGTTGATTTCCTTGAGCGAGGTCGCCTTCTCGGTCTTGAAGGTCAAGTCGACCACCGAAACGGTCGGCGTCGGCACGCGGAAGGCCATGCCGCTGAGCTTGCCCTTGACCTGCGGCAGCACGAGCGCCACCGCTTTGGCCGCACCCGTCGTCGACGGGATGATGTTGATCGCCGCGCTGCGGCCGCCCTTCCAGTCCTTCTTCGACGGACCGTCGACGGTCTTCTGGGTCGCGGTATAACTGTGCACGGTGGTCATCAGGCCTTCGGCGAGACCGAAACCTTCGGTGATCACGGCGTGCACCAACGGTGCCAAGCAGTTGGTGGTGCACGAAGCATTCGAGACGATGTGATGCGCCTTGGGATCGTATTCGGTGTGGTTGACGCCGATCACGAAGGTCTTGTCTTCACCCTTAGCCGGAGCCGAGATGATGACCTTCTTGGCACCGGCGGTGATGTGCCCCTTGGCCTTTTCCGCTTCGGTGAACAAGCCGGTCGACTCGATCACGACATCCACGCCCATCGCCTTCCACGGCAGATCCGCCGGGCTGCGCGCCGACACCACTTTGATCTCCTTGCCATCAACGACCAGGACGTCGTCCTCTTCCTTGCTCGCATCCGACTTCTTCGAGCTGACCGTGCCAGCGAACTTGCCCTGGGTCGAGTCATACTTGAGGAGGTAAGCGAGGTTGTCAGCGGGAACGATATCACCGACGGCGACGACTTCGAAGTCCTTACCGAACTTGCCCTGGTCATACAGAGCGCGGAAGACGAGGCGGCCGATGCGACCGAAACCATTGATGGCAACTTTAGTGGACATGAAGTCTCCTGAACTGGGCAAGCCGGCGTTCCGGACTGGCACGGGGTGTGAATGCGAGTGCGCAGCCTATGGCGGACTTTGGCGGCGCAAGATGTGCGGGCCTGAGCATTTGGCGCAACCTTGACGCAACCTTCATGCGCGATCTTCTGTAGATGGAAGCGTGTTGAAAATGCAACGACCCGCGCTGAATAGCGCGGGTCGGCACAACCGTGATCAACGCGAATGCGTCGACTCAGGTCATCTTGATGTTGCGCACCTTGGGCAGGTTGGTGACGCCCTGTTCGGGCGTCCACCGGTTCTCGGCCTTGAGACGCTCAAGACGCTCGGGGCGGGACAGGACGTTGCGGTGTTTGGTCAGACCGCCGTTGCCGCGGAAACTGCTGTGTAAGCTCATGGGATCACCTTATGTGCGGGGTCGGGATAATAGAGGGGACTTGCAGGATGCAAGCTTGGTTTCGGGTTTCGGGTTTCGGGTTTCGGGTTCCTCAGCCGCGCATGCGCGGTGGGCCGCGTGGATCCCTGGGCTCTTGTGCTGAGATCCGTCTCAAACCCGGCTCTTCCGGGCATCGAGTGGGTTTGTTGGGCGGCCAGCGGCGCTCGTCCCTCGTCAATCGTCCCTCGCATGTCGTCGAATCGCTCCGCATTCCTGTGCGGACGGCTGGGGGCGGGATGGCTCTGCGTTAATGAACCCTTGGGGCGGCTCCATGTTCTGCCCACCGTACCCCTCGTGCTCGCTGTCAAGGCTACCCTCGCAAGCTCGGCGCCTGCGGCGGCCCTGACAGCTGCGCGCGACGGGTGCGGCAGGCTCCA